>JASGCW010000140.1 GCA_030053945.1 Limnohabitans sp. | reverse complement strand
ATTTGAAGCAAAAATTATTAAATGAAATTTTAGGATAGATGAACGATAAACCAAAATTTAATCCACAGCTGCACCACCGCAGATCTATAAGATTGCCTGAATACGATTATTCGCAATCAGGTTTGTATTTTATTACCATCTGTTGCCACAGTCGTGAATGTATATTTGGTAAAATTGAAAATAATAAAATGATTTTAAATGAATATGGAACGATAGCATACAATGAATGGATAAAATTAACAGAACGGTTTTCAAATTTTGAATTAGATGTTTTTCAGATAATGCCCAATCATATGCACGGGATAATCGCATTGAACGATGTAGGGGCGGGGTTCACCCCCGCCCCAAATAATGATGAAATATACGGTCAATCGCCAAATGGGCAACCGGAAATAAATACAGGGCAACCGCAAGGATTGCCCCTACAAATAACCGATAATGATAATAGGGCGACCCTTGCGGTCGCCCCTACGATTGGCGACATTGTTGGCGCATACAAATCGTTGGTGGCAAATAAATGTTTGAAAATTTGGAAAACAAAATGGGTAGGGTCGAACCCGGTCCCAACGATGGGAAAATTGTGGCAACGCAATTATTACGAACACATTATTCGTAACGAAAAATCCTACTTAACAATTTCAAAATACATTATAAACAATCCTGCAAAATGGCAGGAAGATAAATTTTACAAAAATGGCATTTAACGAACAAAATACAGTAGAGCATTTTATAATTCACCAACTCACAGGGGTAAACCTAAATGCCGTGCATGGCAATGTAGTGCAAGAAGATGCCGTAGAATATGGCGATGCCGTAAAATGGAAATATGTGCAAACCGATTTACTACAACGGCATATTACCGAAGTATTTGTAGAAAAAGAATTGAAAGAAGCCCTTATTCGGCTCAATCCTGATATTGCCGCCAATCCCGACAAAGCCGAAGAAGTTATTCATAAACTCAGAGCCATACTTATAACCGTAAACAATGTAGGCTTGGTTAGAGCCAACCAAGAGTTTGCCAAATGGATTCGCAACGAAATTACACTTCCAATCGCTAAAAACAATGAGCATGTAGCCATACGATTAATAGATTTTGACGTATTAAAAAACAACAGTTTTGTACTTTGCAATCAATTTAAACTAAGAGCCAGAGAAACCAAAATACCTGACATTGTGATGTTTGTAAACGGTATTCCCTTGGTAGTAGGCGAAGCAAAAACACCTGTTAGACCTTCGGTTACTTGGTTTGATGGAGCACATGATATTAATGTAGTGTACGAAAATTCGGTACCACAATTATTTGTTCCCAATGTATTTTCGTTTGCTACCGAAGGCAAAGAAATATTTATAGGTGGTGTAAGAACACCTTTAGAGTTTTGGGCACCTTGGCGAATCGAAGATAACAAAGACGAGTTAAGTCATTTTATAGGTTTGCAAGATGTAGCCAAACAATTAACACATTTGCTAAAGCCTTCTACACTCTTGGATATTTTGCAGTATTACACCATATACGCCACCAACAGCAAAAAGAAAAAAATAAAAGTAGTTTGCCGCTACCAGCAATACGAAGGCGCCAACGCCATTGTGCAACGGGTAAAAGAAGGAAAAATTAAGAAAGGATTGATTTGACTTTAACTATTAAATTTCGAGGTGTAAGCGTTGAACTAAATATTAATGAAAGTTTAATAGTAATCAATACATTAGCTGTAAAACGTGCGGCATTAAGAGGCGGTTTGTGGTCAACGGCAGGAAAACGAGTTGAAAAACCTTTAATGCAAACACTTTGCAAACTTTATGAAGTTCCAGAACAAAATTACATCATAAAATTAAAAGATAAAACGACTAAATCCACAGATGATGATTTTGAAAGAGAAATTGATTTCTATTTGACAGAAGGTAAAAATCTCTACAAATGTGAAGTAAAATTAATGGGGCGTGGAAATCCTGAAAGTGCAGACGCAGTAATAGCAAGAGATAGCAAAATATTTGTAGCAGACAAATTATCAGATACAAACAAGGCACAATTAAATAGTTTAAAAGTCGAATGGGTAGAGTTACATTCTGGTTATAAACGATTTAAAAATGTATTGGAAAACTTAAAAATTCCACATAAAGATTTTACAGGCGATATTGAAATTGTATTAGATAAGATATTGGCAGACATATTGAAATGATAAAAAAAACGATAACATGGTATAGTACGAGAACAAGCAAAATATTTTTTTATAATTTTTTTTAAGGTATTTTGCTTGTGTGCGCCTATACCTTTTCGTTGGCGTTCATAGCAGAGCGCCACGAAAACGATAAGAAAAAACAAAAAAATAGACAGTTTAAAATGAAAAAAGCAATAATTATCGGAGCGACATCAGGAATTGGATTAAGACAGGTTACTTGGTTCAATCAGTAAAAAAATATAAAAAAAGATGAATTCAAACTATTTTTCTTTTAGAAAAATTAGAAAAAATGTAAACTAATAAGAATAAAATATGTACTTGTTTTTGACTTTTTAAATATATAAAATGGGTTCTTATATTTTAAAAAAATTTAAGTCTAAAAACAACAATTTTTAGAACCCACCTTATATTACAGACCATGCTTAAAAGATATTTTCTACCATTTTTAATGTTAATTCTTTGTTCACTTTGCTATGGACAACAAACTGACACTTTAAAGAAAATGATGCAGGATCATTTGAAACTTAAAGGCAAAAATCCTGTGCATAGCATTCAGATTTATATATCGAAAGGCATCCGAATTTTTAATGAAGCAGTTGGTTTTGCTGATGGCAGAAATGAAGTAGCAGAGAAAAACAATCAATTTAAAATTGCAAGTATTACTAAAACAATGACTGCGGTTGTTATACTTCAGATGCAGGAAGAAGGTAAGTTATCTATAGACGATACGATTTCTAAATATTTGAATGGGGTAAAATTTGTACGGATAAATGAACTGCATTATTTTAAAAATCAATCCTATGGTAACATTATTACGTTAATACAACTTTTACAGCATAAAAGTGGAATCGCAGACATATTTACTGATGCAGCATTCAGATTTTACTTGTATGAATATTTCCATAAGAATCAAGAATGGAATCCTGAAAAGCTCATGAATCGTTATTATAAATATGGGCTTAATAAAGATGCTCACTTTGTTCCCGACAGCGGTTACTACTACTCGGATGTGAATTATTTTTTGTTGGGTTTAATAATAGAAAAACTTTCTGGTCAAACATTGGCACAGCAATTTCGTTCAAGGATTTTTGAACCATTGAACATGAATAATACATATTTTGAGTATTATGAACCAATGCAAGGAAATGCAAAAATGGCTCACTCATTTTTAGGCAAACGTGACATTACAAAGACACTAAACACCTCATATGATTGGGCTGGTGGAGGCATAATATCGACGACTTCTGACCTTGCTGTTTTCATAAACGGACTTTTTGAAGGAGCACTTTATAAGAATGATTCTACTTTGAAATTGATGACCACAATGGCACCACATACATTAAAATCGGGAAGAATTAGCTATTATGGTTTAGGTTTGTACCAATATAATTTTAATGGTAACATTTATTATGGACATGGGGGTTTTTGGGGTTCTCTGGTTGCCTACTGCCCGACTAAAAAAATAACTTTTTGCGGAAGTATTAATCAAGTAAATCATAACTTTAATACAAGTGTGTTTATAGAATCACTTCTAAAATACTTCAACGATACACTCTAACAATAAATACTACGTACAACACGGGTTTTGCGTCAGACTGGCAGATGTGCAAACTTGAAACTTTGTGCAAGAAACGGGCTTTTATCGGTAATCGAACATTTGTGCTAACACGCCCACAAAAAAAAGCAACGGGTGTGTTATTTTTCGTTAAAGTTAATAAACTTTACACTCATTTAAATAGTACCACATGAGGATAATGAAATAAAATTAAAAAACCCCAAAAAGTAGCATATATAAGGTATCAACCATTAACATGTTACAATAAACTTTTTGAATATATTTTTTGCGTAAGGTGAGTTAGTCTAGTATTATATGTTTCTATTATCATTGTAGATAACGTTTTGCGACTTTGCGAAGGTGGGGACTTTCACCACAAATGTTGATGCGGAGCAACTGAACCGCCACTTTTGCCAAACCAGTGTTAGTGGTTCGGGATTTTCTTCAGTTTTACATTCTGTCATAAATTTGTCTCGGTATTCGTTTTAAAATTGTCCCAATAAATTTCCAGCGTTTGGTTATGTAAACAATTTTCTTTTTTCTTATTATTGCATCAAAAATTTGTCTCGTTGCTTTATCTACTGATGCAACCCAAAATTGTCCTTCACCTTTTGCCATAGCAGTATCTACAAATCCTGGTCGAATATCTGTTACAAAAATTTGGGTTTTTAGTTTGGTCGCTTTTTGTCGAAGTCCTTCTAAATAATTTATTTGAAATGCCTTTGTCGCATTGTAAGCTGGTGCAATTCTACTTCCACGAAGTCCACCAACAGAACTGATTGCAACTAAATGCCCTGCTTTTTGATTTTCAAAATAATTGAACGCCCAATTTGCAATACAAGTAAAACCTGTTACATTGGTTTCAATTGTCCGCTTTTCAATTTCATAGTCGAGATTTTCATTTATGTCGCCAATACCCGAACTAATAATTAATAAATCAAGTCCGCCAAGTTGCTTTGTCAAGTCTTCTAAATTTTCAACTATTTTGTTGGTATCTGTTACGTCAAAAGTTTTGGGATAAAATAAGTTTGACTTTTGAGATTTTAAATCGTCAAGTAATTCTGTTCGTCTTCCTGTGATTCCGACAACATAGTTTTCGTCTGCCAATTTTTGGGCAAGTCCTTTTCCAATTCCTGATGTCGCTCCGATAATTATTGCTTTTTTCATTTTAAACTGTCTATTTTTTGTTTTGAAAAATGGAAAAGAGGTTGGGGGCGAATTCCATTTTTCAAAACTCCTTATTTTAACAAACTATTTATTAACTCAATAAAACCATTTGTATTTACAAAATAATTTTGTTTATTGTTTGTGAGATTTTGTATTATGCTTCTCCTTTGTTCAAATGGTTTTCCGCTTGTAAAACTTTCGTCAGCGATAACATTAAAATACACTCCATCTAAAAACGAGACATAAAAAACACCGTTATCTTTATATGAGATAAAATTTATTATTTCAGACATCTGCTTGCCTTGTCCTCCACCAGATTCCTTCATATGCTTATGTTCCATAATAAAAATCTTATTATCAATTTTAAACAAGAAATCGGTTTGTTTATTTTCATGATTTTTTGACCAATCAAAATCTATTGTGTATTCTTCTAATATTTTTTTGAATAAGATTTTTGTCAGTTTTGTCTGGATAAATAAAGATTTTATCCTTTTTATTAAATTCTAAAATATCATTTGACTTAAAATGCGAAAATCCATATTTCTTAAATAATTCTGTGATTTTTTTATTTCCAGCACTTCCATTTCCTTTGTGTGCCTTTGAATCATTGACAACTTGCAATGTAGAAAAAGAATAACCATGTATTTTATACAAAAGATGTCTATCTTTTATAAATTCAGGAATCATATTTTTTAGAAATTCCATTTTTAAAGATTCTGTTTTTAGTGTATTCTTGTAAACACTATAAGAAATGTCTTTTACAGCCCAATAGCTTGTAAATTCACTAAAATTAATCCCAGTTGTCTCCAATGCCGAAATAATATTTTTTAATATTGTGTCTTGCATTTCAATATTTTTTGCTTCAACAGCTATTTTGTATGCAGAAATATTATCTAAAATTTCAGTATTAGCTTTCATCAGCTTATTTAATTTTTTACTGTCATCGGTAATAATTGGTTTATTGTTTTTGACATAGTATTTATCAACATAAGCTTCTTTATTCTTAATGCTGATTTCAAATAGTTTTATGTTATCAATCATAAGTATTTTTTATAAATTAAAATAAAGACGAACTAGGGCATACTTTCTCATATGCTTCTTCAAGTATTGATCTCGCTGTTTGATAGTCTAATCTTCTTCTTCTTTCGCCATTTTTTTTATTACCCTTAAATGGTGATAAGAGAATATCATTTGTTTCTTTTCTAAAATCAAACAAGATATTATTACTATATTCAATAATTTGATTTAAAAATTTTTCTTCAATAACCAACTCAATAAGCGTAATAAGTCTTGAGCTTACTTTTATCGTTGAAAGGTCATAATCAATTTCTTCTGGTCTCATAAATTGTATCGGTCTATCTACTTTTGTTGTATCTACTGCCCTAAGTGCAATTTGTCCTTTCAATGAATTAAATCTAATATCTATATGTTTTCTTGGTATTTTTCTCATTTTTTCTAATTTCCCCAATGTTCCTATATAGTTTTCATTTTTATATACTTTTATTTCATCATAACTTTTGTGTCTTTTATCAAAACAAATAAAACAAATAGGATTTTCAGTATCGTTAAACATTAAGTCTTCAATTATTGTTATGCTTTCAAGTCTATGTTTTGGAAAAGACGAATTTATAAAAGTTTCTGGAATTATCATTATTCCATAATCATTATTTTCCATGCATTTTTCAATAGATAATTGATACACATCGTCATAATTACAAGATTCAAAATATTGAGAAACATTTTCATAAATACCTCTCCTCTTGGCACTATAATTTGTCACATATGGAGGATTCGTTATTATTATTGATTTTTCAATCTTGGCTATATATTTTAATCCGTCGTTTATTTCCCAATTTAGAGTTTTATCAATATCAAATCCTATTGTTTTTGAAAATCCTATTTCGTTAGCTACTTTTAACAAATCGCCACCACCAGCAAAAGGATCAAAAGCAATTTCTGATTTTGTCTTTTTTATAAAGTATAAAATATGTTTTTTTAACCAGAAGTGATTTTTGGTAAAGAACTGCCCTAAACTTCTTTTTTTTGTGCTTGCATTCATATATCAATCTTATCTTAGAATATAAAATTATTCAAAAACATATTATTTAAAACTTCCATTTTTTCAATCAATTAAATCGTTTTCGGAGCGATGGCGGAGAAAACACCTTTTACCCCACTCTTTAAAAATTAAAAAAATCAAATTCCCTATTTCTTAAAGCCCACCAATAACATTTTAAAAACAAATTTTTCAAAAATATGTCGACTAACGTTTTGCGACTTTGCGAAGGTGGGGACTTTCACCACAAATGTTGATGCGGAGCACGTCAGCCCCCATAACGCAAAACCTCTGTTAGCTGCGCCCTTCTTGTTGTTGTGTCTAATGTCTATGCTATAATTTTTTCAAAAAGACTATTTTGTCTTCTCCGTCTTTCCAAAAGTCTTTAAGAACACCAACCTGTGTGTAACCAATTTTTGGATAAAAATTTCTTGCACCAATTTGAGCTTCATCACTTGACGTTTCTATTATTAGTATTCTGCCGTCTTTGTGTTTAAGCAGTTGTTCAATATATTTCATCATTTCACTTGCAATTCCCTTTCTTTGAGAGTCTTCGGAAACTCCAATTGCTAATAAATTGTACGTCCCTTCTGTAAATTTTTCTGGCACACAATATCCAATTGCAACAGGCTTAACGTCTTCAACGTAAGTAAACCAAATGTCTTGTGTCACTGGGTTGTTGAAATAGTCGGAAATCATTTCGTCCAAATAATCAGATGGAAACAGTCCGCTTGAATCAGCCACATTTTTTAGTCCATCAATGTCGGATTTTGTTACTGGTCTTATTTTCTCGTTCATTTTATTGTTCTAATTGTTAAAATTTGTCTTTTTCTGTTTGCGTCAAAAGTTTTCTGTCAGTTGGTCGTTTTTGGGTTGCCACTAACGTTC
>JASGCW010000139.1 GCA_030053945.1 Limnohabitans sp. | reverse complement strand
ATTGGCATTATCTCGCTTTTGCTCTTATCTTGCTAAAAGTTTAAATGAGTTCAAAGTGATAATTTTGCATTTGTTTTAAAATGTGACTTAGATGGAAACTATATCAATTCTAATTACTTTGGTAATGGAATTGATTATTATATGAGTTCTGAGATTGACGATCAAGGAAATGTTTATTTAGCAAAGTACAACTATTATAACTATACTACAATAATAGAAAAGACGAATGCACAATTACTAACTTTATGGACTAAACAAATTTCTAATAATACAAATAATAATTCAATATATATACCTACAAATCTATATTTCAATAGAAATAACAATAAATTATATCTTTGGGGAGTCTTTAATAAGACAGTCAATGTACTAGGCAATTATTTTACAGTGGCTGGAAATGATAATTCGATTTTTCAAAGTCTTTTATGTGAATTTAAAGTTGATGATGGACAATTAGAAAGAATTGCTAGATTTGATAATAATTCAAATGCTAGTATAGCTTCATATGCAGGGAATTCTAGAGGAAATACTGCTTATTTTTCAAGCATTGATAATAACCTCTATATCCAATCAAGTTTTTCTGGCAAAATGCAATTTTCTAATACAGCTATAAACTCTTCAGTAACTATTCCTTTTAAATACAGAGAAGAACTGGTGCTTTTTAAAATAAATCTTTCAAATTTTTTTACCGAATATATACTAAAATCAAATAGTTCTCCTACAAATCCATATGGATATACATATGATTTACCTGGTCCAATTATAATTAAAAATGATGATATTTTCTTAACATCAAAGTTTGAAAGTAAACCAATTTACATTCTTAATAATGAGATTGCTAATAACAGTGGAAATAATAATTCTGATGGACTGGTTTATAAACATTCAACTAACTCGACTTTAATCCCTTCATTATCAACTTCAAATCAAACATTCTGTACTCAAGAAAACGCTACTTTAAGCAATATTAACATAACAGGGCAAAACATTAAATGGTATGATGCTCAAACAGGTGGAAACTTTTTACCTACCAACATTCCATTACAAAATGGTGTGACTTACTATGCTACTCAAACTATTAACAATTGCGAAAGTGAAAGAATTGGTGTTTCTATAATTATTTACAACACACCTGCTCCTACTGCAACCGCTAATCAGTCTTTTTGTAGCACTCAAAATGCAACTATTGCTGATATTGTTGTTACGGGTTCTAGTATAAAATGGTACAGTAATCCAACTGCTACAACGTCGCTCCCTTCTACGACTCCATTGCAACACAATACAACTTATTATGCATCACAAACGCTTAATAATTGTGAAAGTGTGGAAAGAGTTGCTGTTACTATCACGCTAATTAATACCTTTAACGCAAACAATTTTTCGACATATTTTTGTGATGATTTAGATGCTGGGCATATCGTATTAGATTTGACTTATTATAACACTTCATTGATTAGTAGTGTTACAGGAAATACTTTTAGTTATTACACTACTTACTTAGGCGCACAAAATCAAACAGCAAGTGACCGAATTACTAATTTTGGTAATTATAATCTTCTTGTGGGTACTAGTAAAATCTATGTAAGAATTGACAACACTAATAGTTGTTTTCAAATTGTAGAGCTTGATCTTACACTTTATGGCAAGCCTAAAATTAATATAGATGATATAAAACCAATTTGTGAAGGCAATACTATTACAGTCAACCCCGGTAATTTTGATTCCTATTTATGGTCAACAGGAGCTACAAGCCCCAGCTTAACTATTGGAATAGAAGGCAATTATAGTGTAATGGTTACTCAAAATCATTCAGGAATAAATTGTTCTACAACAAAATCATTTAAAGTCGTAAAGTCAAATAAAGCTACGATAGAAAAAACAATAACCACAGACTGGACTAGTGATTCTAACTCAATCACAATAATCATAACATCTGGAAGTGTTGGCGATTACGAATATTCTTTAGACGGGATAAATTATCAAACTAGTAATACTTTTACTAACCTCGCTAATGGCAAATATACTGTTTACATAAGAGACAAAAATGGCTGTGGAATTACGGAAGAAGAAGTATATTTATTAATGTATCCTAAATTTTTCACACCTAACAATGACGGATATAATGACTATTGGAAAATTAAGTTTGCTGTTGAAGAACCTAATATAATCATTAAAATTTTCGATCGTTATGGCAAATTATTAAAACAACTATCTAACGACTCACAAGGTTGGGATGGTACTTATTTAGAACAAGCTTTACCTGCTGATGACTATTGGTTTACACTAATAAGAGCTAACGGAAATGAATATAAAGGACATTTTAGTTTGAAAAGATAATTTGTAACTATTCAGTATTTTAAACAAATAGCAATCCTAAAGCTTCAGGATTGCTATTTGTTACTTACAACATTTTTGAATGGATATTTGTTAAGTTATGAATGTAATAGCTGAATAGTAACGATAATTTTATAAATTAGCTTACATAATTTTAGAATATGCCAACCGACTGTATCACCTATCAAAATTCAGGATATTTTTCGCAATTAATCATTGATTATCTAGATGAAAAACAAGAAATTCAGTCATTGTATCATAGATTTCCCAAGATTGAAAATTTTCTTCCTCAACTAGAAGAAAAATCAAAAAACTATTCTGAAAGTAATAGAAAAATACTAGTTGAGGCATTATTACGACAAAATCAAAAAATAAATGTAAGTCAAACTACTATAAATAACATTTCTCTTTTAAACCATTCAAACACATTTACAATAACCACTGGACATCAGTTAAATTTATTTACTGGTCCTTTATATTTTATTTATAAAATTGTTTCAACGATTAATCTGTGCAAAGAGTTAAAACTAGAATACCCTGAATATAATTTTGTTCCTGTGTATTGGATGGCTACAGAAGACCACGATTTTGAAGAAATAAACCACTTTAAATTTAAAGGAAAAAAAATTACTTGGAATAAAACTTCTAAAGGACCTGTTGGAAGACTTTCTACAGATGGTTTACATGAAATATATGAATCTTTTTCAAACGAATTAGGTTTAGGAGAAAATGCAACTTTTCTTAAAAATTTATTCCGAAAAGCATATGTAGAAAATGGCACATTAGCAGATGCCACTCGATTTTTAGTAAATGAACTATTCAAAGAAGAAGGATTAGTAATTATTGATGGTGATGACAAATCTCTAAAACAATTATTTAGCCCAGTAGTAAAAAAAGAATTAACTGAACAGATTTCGTACAAATCAGTTACTGAAACTATAAAAGATTTCACTTACGATATTCAAGTAAATCCCAGAGAAATTAATTTATTTTATATAGAAGACCATCTTCGGGAACGTATTATTTTTGAAAAAAATTATTACAAAATAAACAACACTTCTCTTGTTTTTACACAAGAGGAAATACTAAACTTAGTTGAAAATTCATCTGAAAAATTTAGTCCAAATGTCATTTTACGACCATTATATCAAGAGCTATTACTACCTAATCTTTGCTACATAGGTGGTGGTGGCGAAATAGCCTATTGGTTAGAATTAAAAAAGATGTTTGACGCATTAGAAGTCACATTTCCTATACTTCTATTACGCAACTCTGCGATTGTTACTACCGAAAAACAACTCAAAAAAATAGAAAAACTTCAACTTTCTTGGGAAGATTTATTTACTAAACAAGATCGATTAATCACTGCTAAAACAAAAGAACTTTCACAATTTAAAATCGATTTTTCAGAGCAAAAAGAAACATTACGTCTTCAATTCGAAAAATTACATCAAATTGCAGCAATAACTGACAAATCATTTACAGGAGCAGTAAAAGCTCAGGAAACTAAACAGATTAAAGGATTAGAAAATTTAGAGAAACGTTTGTTAAAAGCAGAAAAAAGAGTATTACAGGAGTTACTAAGTAAAATTTCAGAATTACAAAATGAATTATTCCCCAATCAAAGCTTACAAGAAAGGCAATTGAATTTTAGTGAAATTTATATAGAATTCGGTCACAATTTTATTCAAAATTTATTTACAAACACCAAACCTTTATCCAATACTTTTTTGAATATTCATCAATAAAACACAAAATCAAACCCTTGTTTTTGACATTTTATCGAAAAAAAATACGTTTTGTCTAATTTTTTCTACAATTAAAATCTTCTACAATACTTTCGCACTGCAAAACAAAAAAATAGAAATTTTATGAAAAAAAATTACTTCAAGACATTTAGTATTTTATCAATTATTGTTCTATGTTCTTTTATGTCGAAAAATCCGCTATTAGATATGGTAAAAGTAGAAGGTGGAAAATTTTTGATGGGTTCAAAAGATGATAACAGAATTGCAGAAAACGACGAACAAAAACAACATGAAGTAAAAGTTAATTCTTTCGAAATAAACAAATTAGAAGTTAGTGTTTGGGAATGGAAAGATTACTGTAAAAAAACAAAACAAGCAATGCCATTACAACCAGCTTGGGGATGGAGTGATAACAATCCAATCACAAATGTTACTTGGTATGATGCTATAAAATACTGCAACTGGTTAAGTAAAGAAGATGGTTTAACACCAGCATATAAATTAGCAGGTCCAAATGTAATATGCGACTTTAATGCAGATGGCTATAGATTGCCTACAGAAGCAGAGTGGGAATACGCAGCAAAAGGAGGTCATAAAACAAAAAGCAATTTTTTTGCAGGAGGGAATAACTCAAATGATATTGCTTGGTTCATAAAAAATAGTGATAGAAAACCTCATTCTGTTGGCACAAAACTTCCTAACGAATTAGGTATTCATGATATGAGCGGAAACGTTTGGGAATGGTGTTGGGACTGGTATAATAAAGATTATTATAAAGTTGAAGACACAGACAATCCAAAAGGCCCTATTAGAGGAGAAAAAAGAACAGTACGTGGAGGATCTTGGGATAGCCAAGAAAACTATTTGAGAACAGCAAATAGAATTAGTACCTCACCTGACAAAACCAACGAGTTTTATGGCTTCAGAATTGCAAGAACTATAAATTAAAAATTCTTTCATTGGTTCATAAAAAAAAACTACTTTTGCACCCGAATTAAAAACAAGAAAAATGGCAAGTAATAGAACTTTTACAATGATCAAACCTGATGCGGTTGAAAAAGGAAACATCGGTGGAATCTTAAATATGATTACTGAAGGTGGTTTCAGAATTGTTTCAATGAAATTAACTCAATTAACAGTAGCAGATGCTCAAAAATTTTATGCTGTTCACGCTGAAAGACCTTTTTATGGTGAATTAGTAGAATTTATGAGTCGTGGTCCAATCGTAGCAGCTATCTTAGAAAAAGAAAATGCAGTTGAAGATTTCCGTACGTTGATTGGAGCTACTAATCCAGCTGAGGCTGCTGAAGGAACTATCCGTAAAAAATATGCAACTTCTATTGGAGAAAATGCGGTTCACGGTTCAGATTCTGATGAGAATGCAGCTATTGAAGGTGCTTTCCACTTTGCAGGAAGAGAAATGTTCTAATAATTATTAGAAAATATATATCAAAATCCGTCTAGTTTTAATTAGACGGATTTTTTTTATACTTGAATATAATTGTTTTGATGATTGCTAATCTATATTTACTTCAACGCGATCACATTTAAAAAATTGTCATTCCCGATAAAGTTATTGGGAGTGTTTGGATTTTTAAAAATGTTCAGATAAATTTTAAATGTGATTGCTTTGGTGCTAAAATTTTCAGGTCTTTTACCATACCTTTTATACTTTATACTCCAGCGTTTACGTAAAAAATCTAAACAACGAGATTTAAAAATTATCCGTTTAGCTTACTAAGCCCGAATTTCCCTATTTATACCCAACTAATGGGATTAAATATACAAGTCATAAGGTCCTTTTAAGTTATGTTTAGGTTCTAAACTAAAGTGTTGAGGTTCTAAATATAAAATTTCATATTACTAAACGCTAACGATAGGGTTAACAACCCCAAATTAGAGTTAAATAACCCCAAAAATGGAGTTAAACAACCCGAAAGTTTTATTGAAAAAAGCTATTGTTAGCCTTTACAACCTGAACACTATACTAAATAACCTGAAAATAATAGTATAAGACGTGAAAGATGGACTTTCACACTTAGAAACCTTACTTCGAAAGGCTTAGTAACCTCTGATACCGAAGCTTGAGCACTTAAACAAATTTTAACAAATTGTACGGAAAAACCGTAATTCAAAATCATTGACAATACTTACTTTAGCAGATTATTTTTTTAAAATACACTAAAAAACAATGAGTATAGTTGCAAAACTATATATTGAAGACCAAGAACACGATATTAAATATTTAAAAATTAGCATTTATCAGGAAACCGACCATAGAGACCTTCCAGTAGGTAGCCCTCTAGGTGGTTATTTTGATATACAAGTAGAAGCAGGAAAAGAAAATATTTTTATCGATTGGATGCTACAACACGATGGGGTAAAAGATGTAAAAATAGTAATCCCTTCTCGTTTTGCAGGAGGCAAGAGCCGAGTAATTGAACTAAAAGATACGTATTGTGTTTCGTACAATGATACCTTTACTTCGACAAACAGCGAGCCTATGAGTACGACTTTTAGACTTTCTCCTGGTGGAATTTATAACAATGGCGTTCTAGCCGAAGGAATAAAAAAACACTGGCACGACGAAAAACCTGTTGAAAAAGCCAAACCACTAAATGATAACAAAGACGAAGAAAAGAAAGTTATCTTGTCATTTATACCTAGTAATGACAAAGATGTTAAAGAGGGCAAGTATGGTTTTGATGAATTTAATCCAAAATTAAAGAAACAATATACAGGCAACTCCTTTGCCAATTTTGAAAACGAGTACAAACCCATACAGGTATATGGTGAAAAATACTTTCCTATTTGGGTAAGTATGAAGAAAGGGCAAACCATCACCTTAAAATTTAAAAGACTAGAATTAGGTAAAATAAAAACTAAAAATTACAACCTTTTTAGTGAAATCAAGTTTGCTGACAATCCTGATTTTACCATAGAACCAGCAAATCTAAAAGATGCAGACACCATAAAAATAACCTGTAACAACGATGGGAAAACAACCCAACTAAAACTAGAAGCCGATGGTGAAACAGTAGGGGCTTTGAATATTTTTTATCCTCCTGTAAAAACGGTAGATTTACGCTGGGTGGTGGTGAATTTTAATAAAGGAGATGAAAAAAAGGTAAAAGAAATTATCGATAATAAAATAACTTTAGAATCATACTTTAAAAAAGCATTGAATCCAGCGTTAATTAATATTAATATTGTAAATATAGACCCTGAAATCCTTGACATCACTTTACCAGTTACGAATCCTGACGAAAAAGCTGCTATTGAAAGAATGAATAAAAATTTAGAAGAAAATAAAACAGATAGTATAAAACAGGATAAACAAAGTAAAAAGAAATTTTTAAGCACTTTGCATTCGCTTCACTTAGCTAGACAAAAAACTTCTCAAACAAATGAAGTATATCTATATTTATCATATTTAAAAAGTCAAACCATTACTGAATCAGACACCTCTAGTGATTCTGAAAATACAGCTTCAAACAATGGAGTAACTGGTGATGCTGTATCATTGATGTTTTTAGGAAATAAATCAGAAAATATGGAAACTCAAGTCGAGATACCACACGAAGTAATGCACGCCTTAAAATTAGAACATACTTTTAAAGAGGGCGAAAAATATACATTTGAAATTAGTAAAACTACAAACTATATGGATTATGGCAATACTAAAGAATCGCTTTGGGCTTGGCAATGGCAACAACTACATTAAAAACAAAATTATGAAAGCAATACATACAATTTTTCTAACACTTTTTTTC
>JASGCW010000138.1 GCA_030053945.1 Limnohabitans sp. | reverse complement strand
GAAAACATACCACTCAAAGATAGTATTGATGATTTCTTTAAAACCGAAGTTTTGCCATTTGTACCGTTGGCTTGGTATAACCCCAAAGAAACCAAAGTAGGTTATGAAGTAAATTTTGCTAAATACTTTTACCAATATCAAGCACCAAGAAGTCTGGCAGAAATAACTAAAGACATTTTGGCTATTGAGCAGGAAACAGAAAATTTATTAAAAGAAATTATTGAATAATATGGCAAAAGAAATCATAAAAAAAGCACAGTCTTTATTTGAACAAATAAAGCAAACTGATGAAAATGGCAATGAATTTTGGATGGCAAGGCAACTATCTAAGGCTTTGGATTATGCCGATTTTAGAAATTTTACGGGTGTAATTGAAAAAGCCATTGAAGCCTGCAAAAATAGCGGTTATGAGGTAGCCGACCACCTCGTTGAAGCCAACGAGGTGGTCGCAGTGGGTTCGGGTGCTACACATACCTACCCAAGCTTTAAACTAAGCCGTTATGCCTGTAGAAGAAAGTATAAAAGCCGTGCAAAAGAAATTAGACAAAAAGCCCACTAAAAAAATAGAACCCAAAAAGAAATAAATGACTACTACCACTACATATAACAAATCAGCTTGCTTGGGCAACTATCCTGCACATTGGAAAGTGCTTAAATTAAAACATATAGGATTTCTTTATGGAGGCTTAAGTGGTAAAACAGGGGAAGATTTTTTGAATGAAAAAAACTTTAATGGTCTATACATTCCATTCACAAGTATTTGTAATGATATGACTGTAAAATCAACAGCGTTAAAACCAGTCGTTATTTATGAAGATGAAAATCAAAATGAAGTTTTAAAAAATGATTTATTTTTTTTGATGAGTTCTGAAAATTTTGCAGACATTGGAAAAACAGCAATTTTATTAGAAGATTTAGAAAAAGTTTATTTGAATAGTTTTTGTAAAGGATTTAGAATAACTAATACCGAAGTTGATGCAAAATTTTTAAATTATTGTTTAAATAGCAATCATAACAGACAGCTATTAGCAAAAGAAGGAAATGGATTTACAAGAATTAATTTAAGAAAAAATAATGTAATGAGTTTTGAGGTTGCATTACCACCATATCAAGAGCAAATACAAATTGCCCATTACCTCGACAACCAATCTCAAAAAATAAATCACTTCATTGCCAAAAAGCAACAATTTATTGCACTACTCAAAGAGCAAAGACAAAGTGTGATAAATGAAGCAGTAACAAAGGGTCTGAACTATGATTCATCTGATTTTTATGATGAAAATGATTTGAACGCTGAAAAGAAAAATCAAAAAAATCATAACAATCAAAAGAATCATAGTTCAGACAAAAGGAGAATGAAAGATAGTGGCATAAAATGGTTGGGTGCTATTCCTGAACATTGGAAGATAATGAGACTGAAAAATTGTATAAATGGGAAGTTGAAATACGGTGCAAATGAAAGTGGGTATGAATATAATCCTAATTGGTATCGTTATATCCGAATAACCGATTTTACAAAGGAAGGATTATTAGATGAACATAATAAACTTTCATTACCGATAGAAATTGGCGTTGAATATGAATTAGCAGATGGCGATATTTTATTTGCAAGAAGTGGTGCTACTGTAGGTAAAACATTTCAATTTCGTTTTGTAAGTGACGAAGAAAAATATTGTTATGCAGGTTATCTCATAAAGGCTTCTCCAAATGAAAATATAATTTTATCTGACTTCTTGATGGAGTACACAAATTCTATTGTATTTGAGAATTGGAAAAATTCAATATTTAGTAAAGCTACAATTGAAAATATTGGTGCTGATAAATATTGTGTTCTAAAAATCCCTATTCCACCCTTATCCGAACAAACCCAAATAGTAAGCTACATCAAAGCCGAAACAGCCACCATAGACACCGCCATAGCCAAAGCGGAAAGAGAAATAGAACTGATAAAAGAATACAAAGAAGCAATGATAGCCGAGGCAGTGATGGGGAAGGTGAAAATGTCTGAACTATGATTTTTGTGATTAAATGATTTTAAAATGATAAACGAAAAGTATAAGTATTCTGAATTGACCTCAAAAATAATTGGTTGTGCTATGGAAGTTCATAAGCAATTAGGTAATGGCTTTCAAGAAGTGATATATCAAAGAGCATTAGAAATAGAAATGAATATAATGGGTATTCCATTTAATAGAGAGTTTGAAATGCCTATTTATTATAGGGAACAACAGATAGGTACAAGACGAGTTGATTTTTTAGTAGAAAATATAATATCAGTAGAATTAAAAGCAATTATAAAATTAGAAAATGTGCATTTTGCACAGGCAATAAATTATTTAGAAGCATATAATGTAGAAATAGGTTTACTTATCAACTTTGGAGAAAACAGTTTAAACTTTAAAAGGCTAACAAACAAAAAATTCAAAGAAGCAACAAATCACACTAATCAATTAAATCATATAAAATCAAAGTTCAGACAATGAAAGAGAATAAAATGGAATGTAAAAAGGCATTTTCACAGAGGTGCATCAATGACCCTCTGTTGTCTTTAACCATTGATATACAACACTTTAAGAAACTGAAAGATAAAATTAGTAACAAATGAAAGATTTAACAAACTCTTCAATTGATAGACAGAATATATTAAATAATAATCAGGTAATTGAAAATATTCAAACACACTTGGGTATAACAGGAATGTATTTTGATAACGAATACAAGTTTACCTCAAAAATGGTAACTGAGTTCTATAATATTAGTTTATCTACACTAAAAAGGTATGTAACAAATTATGAAGATGAAGTAAAGCACAATGGTTATGAAGTGCTAAAAGGTCAAAAATTAAAGGATTTTAAAGAGCAGTTTGGCTATTTTATTACCAAAGCCGATGACCCCGAACAGACGGAAACCGATTTCCCTCTGTTATCAGAAACCCTTGATAATCAAGCAAAAAGCCGTCTGAAAGCTCTTGCCGTTTTCAATTTTCGTTCCTTTCTCAATTTAGGTATGCTTCTTACCGAAAGTGAAAAAGCTAAAGCATTGCGTAGTGCCATTTTAGATATTGTAATAGATACACTCAATCAAAAAATGGGCGGTTCTACAAAATACATCAATCAACGAGATGAAGATTTTTTGGTTTCAATAGCCAGAGAACCTTTGTATAGAAAAGAATTTACACAAGCCTTAAACCAATATTTGGCAATGGGCAATTATAAATATGCAGTATATACCGATGCTATTTATACGGCAATATTTGATGGCAAGGCTAAAGAGTATAAACAAACATTACAATTAAGTGAAGCCGAAAATCCAAGAGATACAATGTATGCAGAAATCATCAATCTTATATCTTCTTTTGAAATAGGTATTGCTGATGCAATGAAAAATAAATCGGAGCAATTAGGGCGTAAATTAATGCCAGTAGAGTTAGATATTCTAATTCAAGATTTTGCAAGCCAACGATTTTGGTTGCCACAAATTACCGATGCAAGAACAAAAATGGCAAGCCGTGATTATGCCTTTAGAGATATAGTACACAAACGATTAGAGCCTTATATATCATCGCTAAGCCCCAACGATTACGATAGGTTTTTAGGTGATAAAAGTAAGTCATTAATAGAAAGAGTATTAGAAAATCCAGCTCTTTTAGATGTTTTTAAAAGATTAAAAGACAGGTAGAATATGCAATTCAATTATTTTACATCTACATACGCTATTCAAGTACACGATGATATTATTAATAATTCAGGCGGCTCATTAGGTATTTTAAATATCGGATTATTAGAAAGCACTTTAGAACATTTGCAAAATGATTTATACTATCCAGAAATTGAAAATAAGGTAACACACCTATTTTATGCAATAAATAAAAATCATAGTTTCCAAGATGGCAATAAAAGGGCTTCCATTGCTTTATCTGCATATTTTCTTGAAATAAATAATCTTTCATTCAGAGTAAACAGGTTTATTGAGGAAATGGAAAACATTGCTGTTGATGTAGCGGACAATAGAATTGATAAAGATTTATTATTTGAGATAGTGTGTTCTTTAACCTATGAAAATGATTTTTCAGAAGAATTAAAAATAAAAATAATTAACGCTAAAGGTTTAATATAAACAATGAGTACAAATACATCAGAAAAAGGGTTAGAAACCATCATTGAAAAGCACTTAGTAGAAGTGTGTGGCTTTCGCCAGAGTTATAGTGCCGACTATGACCGAGACCTTTGTATAAACAAACGCTTATTGTTTGAGTTTATCAAGCAAACACAGCCCATAGCTTTTGATACCATTGTAAAACGTGGCGAAGATAAATTTATAAAACGCATGGCAGAGCAAATCAAAGCCAAAGGCATCATTGAAATATTGCGTAAAGGCATTAAGGATTTAGACCTTCAAATAAATCTGTACTACAAAAACCCTGTTTCAGACCTCAACCAAAAGGCACAAGAAAACTACCAAGCCAATATATTTTCAGTTACTCGTCAGTTGTTTTACAGCCTATCCAATAGCAATTCGTTGGATATGGTTTTATTCATTAATGGCTTACCAATTATAACCTTTGAACTTAAAAACGAATGGACAGGGCAAACGGTAAAAAATGCTATTCGTCAATACCAACAAGATAGAGACCCCAAAGAACCCTTATTTGCCTTTGGCAGATGTATGGTTCACTTTGCAGTAGATAGCAACTTAGTGTATATGGCAAGTGCGTTGAAAGGTAACCATACTTTTTTTCTGCCATTCAACAAAGGCGTAAACGATGGCGCAGGCAATCCGGTAAACCCAAATGGTTTAAAAACGGATTACCTCTGGAAAGAAACCCTTACCAAAGCAAGCCTAAGTAATATTGTAGAGAACTATGCCCAAATTGTTGAAGAACCAGACGAAGACACAGGTAAGATAAAACGCAAATTAATATTTCCACGATACCATCAAATTAGAGCAGTTAGCAAATTATTGAAAGATGCTAAAACAAACGGTGTAGGACAAAAATATTTAATGCAACATGCAGCAGGGTCGGGCAAGTCAAATTCAATTACTTGGTTGGCACATCAATTAGTGAGTTTACACAATAACGAAAATTTAGACGCAATTTTTGATAGTGTAATAGTAGTAACCGATAGAAAAATATTGGATAAACAAATTAGGGACAACATCAAACAATTTGCTCAAGTAAACAAAGTAGTAGAAGCTATTGAAAAAGGCAGTAAGCAACTCAAAGAAGCCTTAGAAGATGGCAAGAAAATAATTATTACCACCGTTCAAAAATTTCCTTTCATTATTGATGAAATAGGCACCTTACAAGCCAAAAAATTTGCCATCATCATTGATGAAGCACATAGCAGCCAAAGCGGTGAAACAGCCAGTAAAATGAACTGGGTATTATCTGATAAAGAAACACCTTATGGCGAAGACGATAACAGACAAGACGAAGATACTGAAACATCAGAAGATACCATAAACCAAATGATAGAGCAACGCAAAATGCTGAAAAATGCCAGTTACTTTGCTTTTACGGCTACACCTAAAAACAAGACTTTAGAAACTTTTGGTACAAAAACTACTGAAGGTAAGTTTGAGGCTTTCGATGCTTACACAATGAAACAAGCCATTGAGGAAGAATTTATTTTAGATGTGCTTAAAAATTACACTACCTACCAATCTTACTATAAACTCAATAAAGCAGTAGAAGACAATCCAGAATTTGAAACCAACCAAGCCAACAAAAAACTAAGGGCTTATGTAGAAAATCACCCATTTTCCATTATGGAAAAATCAAAAGTGATGATAGATCATTTCAATTCAGAAGTAGCCAAGCAAATAAACAGGCAAGCAAAAGCAATGGTGGTTTGTAAAAGCATTAACAACGCCATAAAATACTACGATGCTTTTAAAAAATATCTCAAAGAAATTAACGCACCTTACAAAGCAATAATTGCTTTTAGTGGTAGCCGAGAAATCGATGGCGTAGAAACAAACGAGGCTAAATTAAACGGCTTCCCGAGTAATGACATACCAAAATACTTCAAGAAAAAAGACTGTAAATTTTTAATTGTTGCCAATAAATTTCAAACAGGTTTTGACCAGCCATTACTGCATACCATGTATGTAGATAAAAAGTTAAGGGATGTTCAGGCGGTGCAAACATTATCAAGGTTAAACAGGGCTTACAAGCCATACAAAGAAGATACTTTTGTAATGGATTTTTTCAACAGTACAGATGAAATAAAAGAAGCCTTCGAGCCTTTTTATACCACTACTGTTTTAAGTGAAGAAACTGACGCAAACAAGCTGAATGATTTGCAAGACATTTTGGATAATGCACAAGTGTACACACCTGAAGAAGTACACAACTTTACTAACCTGTATTTTAATAATGCCGATAGACAAAAACTGGACCCAATAATAGATGCCTGTGTTGCTCATTTCAAGTCAGAGTTAAACGACGATGCACAAATAGATTTCTTTGTAAAGGCAAAATCATTTTATCGTACTTATGCTTTCCTTTCTAAAATATTGTCATTCAAAAATGCTTATTGGGAAAGGTTGTATTGGTTCTTGAAATTTTTGATGCCAAAAATAAAACCAAAAGAAAACGAAGATTTGGCAAAAGGTATTCTTGAAGCTATTGATTTAGATAGTTACCGATTAACAAGAACTACCACCGATAATATTGGCTTAAAAGGTGGCGAAGAAATAGACCCTACGCCGCCAATACTGAAAGGCAAAAAAGGCGAAAATGAGTTTAATGAATTAGAGGCTATCATTAATGATTTCAATAAACGATTTGGTATTGATAATTGGACAGACGATGATAAAATAAAAGCATTTCTATTTCAACAATTGCCAGCCGATTTTGCAAAAGACCAAGCCACGGTTAATTCAGTAAATAATTCAGACAGACAAAACGCAAAAATCACTTCCGATAAAAAGGTAGAGGAGTTAATGCAAGATGTGATATTTACTTATACTGATTTGTACAAGAGGTTTACTGATGATGCTGATTTCAAAAGACAGTATTTAGATTTTGTATTTGATAAGGTTTGGAAGCAAAATTAACCTAACATTTAAAAGTGTTCAATTGGCACAGCAAATTCAATTAAATATCATTCCGTTTACACCAGTAGAAAATAAAGGCACATTCTCATTCTATGGTGAGAAGCAAAGAGGCTTTACACCTATTCTATTGGGGTAAATCCGAAATAGCAGATTTTAATACCACCAAATACAACCTTGTCAATTGTAATGGCACAGTGTATAAGTATGAGAAGATGCCAGAAGATTTAAGGCAAAACCAAGAAACACTATACCCAATTTTAAGCAATACACTAAAGAAAGAATTTATCATTGAGAAAGAAGAACTGAAAAAAGAAAACCGCTTCCCAATCTACTTAAAGCATTTAGAGAACTTCTATAATACCTACCTCAATACAGATGCTTTTAAAGTAATGTTCAAGCTCAATAAAGGTGGTTTCTACAAAGTACCCAACAACAAAGTATTTGAAACACACCAGAACTCAAACCTATTGGAGTTTAAAGGGGACACTTTTATTTTGTGGGGAGTAAGGCTGTAAAATGTAAATTTTAAAGTAAAAAAAGAGTGCCTCAATATACCCATAAATTAGAGCTAAAAAGTTGCTTTTCCAAACGAGCATTTAAAGTTTTATAATGTCATTGTTTCTTTCTTTTGTCTTGATACAAAAGAAAGAAACAATGAAAAAATCAAGCCTGCAGAGTAAGGGTTGCAAAACTACGGCTCACTGCGTTATCGAAAATGAATGGCATCGGATATATAGAAAGCGAGTGGATCTAACTTGCTTGCTTCTTTACAATTTTAGCATCGCTACCACTCGCTTTCTTTGATA
>JASGCW010000137.1 GCA_030053945.1 Limnohabitans sp. | reverse complement strand
AGCGAATAAAATCAATACTTTCTTCGTGAGACCTAAACGCCTATACCTAATAATTTATTTTATCGCTTTGTTGTTTTTAATTTTTACCAATTATTTAGTTAGAGTTAGGCAATTAATTACCTTTCCATCAGATATTGTTGAATTTGGACATTTTCTGAAACTAATTTTGCCCATTTTTTATAATCAAACCCAAAACTGCCGCTTGGATGATTTATGAAAATTAACTTAATTTGATTGTCATTTTTTGATAGCGTTATTACCTTTTCAGGTTTATAAAAATCTTCTACATTCCTATTCCATAATATTTGATTGTTATTAAGTAAGTAACCCAGTCTACCTAAGCTCGATTTCCCTAAAACTATACAAGTAGTTGGTTTAGGTTCTAGAATTTCAATTATTTCAAAAAATAGTTTCCATCCATTATCAAAGTCTTCATCTTTTGGCCTTTCCTCTCTACTACGCATTAATCTAGGAACTAAATTCCAAAAAGAAGTAGATTCCCATACAAAATCATTATCCGCCTGTGTCGGACTATCAATTGATAAAAGTACTTTAACTACATTAGAATAAGCTTGCCCTCGGTGTCCAGAAAATCGATTGTTTATTAAAATTCTAGTGGCATTAATGTTGTCTTCTTGCCAGTCATCCCCATCTTCATATTGACTTTCTCCAAGTATTATTATTTTCGTTTTAGGATAATTATGTCCAATCCACGGCAACCATTTTAAGTTTTCAATGTTTAAAAACTCTTTGTCAAATACATCAAAATTCTTTTCAAAATTCATATAAAAATTTATTTACTAAATTATGAATGCGTTGTTTACGATACAATGGACTATAAACTTAATGACTATAGATTAAACTCTTTGTATTCCCTTAATATGGACTCCTATAAGTGGATGTAGTAATAGAATAAGAAGACCTGTAGCTGCCATTTAATCTTTCCGTTCCTGCACAACTAGTTGTGCCTGCTGTTGCAGCAACTCGATAAGAACCACTAGCCAGATATGCTATTTTAGTGCCTCCAGATGGTATTGATATTGATTCAACAACTGGACCGCTATACCTTACAGTTAAGGTATAGCTTGTGTTGTTGGTTATTGTAACAGTTGAAATTTCAGTATTACCGTAGTCTATTTGATAAGAGGCTGGTAAAGATGAAACGCCATCTTGTTTTGCAATTTCTGCAATTTCAGAATTTATAATCCGGTCGTTAATTTCTTCAACATCATATCTATTTGGGTAATCTTCTAGGAATTTTTTCCAGACATAAGATGAATTTTGATTTAATGCATTGTTATAAGCAGTCTGCTCATTTTTTACTTTAAGTTCGGAAATTTTTTCATCTGCCAGAGATAAATATCTACCATTGGGATGCATTGTTTTATATTTTTCAATAGAACCAATATCTTCACTAGATTCTGCCGACTTCCACGATGTTAAATCTTCTAATTGTTCCCTTTCGTATGGTATTTTGGCTAATAAGGCCCTTCCTTCTATTGCTTCTTTTGTCTCGTTATGTTTACTAATCAAAAGGTTTAGTTTTGCCTCTGCACTATCGAGTTGCTTATTATTAAAATAATCAACAGCTTGTCTAAGAAGTCTATCTGAACCGAATTTAAAGTCTTCTAGTTCTTCTCTCAATGACATATTTTCTGTTTGTAATTGATTATAGTCTTCTTGAGAGACACAACAGCAAAAGGTAGTCGTAATAATTAAAAATAAAACAATTAGCTTCATCTTGTTATAAGGTTGTAAAAATTAAACTGTCATTATTTAAGGAAATATATAGGCGCAAATGAGCATTTTTGATTTTTTCTGAGTCTAATTTTTTTCCATCAAAATCTTTAAGAAGCCACTTGTCAAAAACCAATTTCCCATTTTCAACACCACGGAAGGAGAGATAGCTTTCGTTAGATTTCGATAACGATAAAGAAATAGGTGGGTTGATAAATTTATTCTTTAAGTTATAGACATACAAAATTGTTTCAAAACTATTTTTACAGTTTAAACCATTAAAAGTTGCAATAACTATTCCATCCAACTTTTTGTCGTTATTTAAGTCGTGAACTAAAACTGTTCTTGCGCCCAAATTTTCCTTTCCACAATCAGTTTGATTTGATTTTATATAATTAGTAAATGCTAGGTTTGTT
Source organism: Limnohabitans sp. (assembly GCA_030053945.1). Lineage (GTDB taxonomy): Bacteria > Bacteroidota > Bacteroidia > Flavobacteriales > Flavobacteriaceae > Flavobacterium. The sequence goes on along the minus strand of JASGCW010000137.1, from coordinate 5,756 downwards.
TGAGTGATATAATCTAACTTCAGATTGGAATTATAACGAGGAAAATAAAAGATATACCCAAGCAGGCAAACAGAAATTAATATAAATATTGTAGCTAAATATCTATCAAACTGCCTTACACTTAATTTTTTTTTCAGGTTTTGAATTTCAACGCTCTGTATGGCAAGGGAAGATTCCTTAGTTTTTAACCTACCTTCTTTGTCTCGTATTATACCATCCTTTTCGTTACTTGCTTTGGTAATTAAGTTTAACTTAGTTGTTAAGTCAATTATTTCAGCACCCTTAGCTTTAATGGATTTGCGTAGGTCGTTTTCAGTATTCTTTAAAAGTAAAAGCTCTAAAAATTTATCATTTGATTCAGAAGATAAATTATCTAATTCAAAAACCTTCTCTGTTATTTGATTTGTAAGTTTATCATTTTCGTTTTTTGTTTTGATTAAATCTCTTTTGAGGGTTTTAATTTGTGCTTCAAGTTTTTTAATTAATCCCCTATTCTCAAAAGCTTCTTCAGCATGCAAATTACGAACCGCTCCACATGCTTCGCATTCAGATAAATTAGGGCCATTTAAATGCTCACAAGTGAAACACTTCCATTCCATTCTTTTTATTTTTTTAGACCTTTACCAAATTTCACTCTTGACCCTGATGGTGAAGAAGTAGGAGAACTTTCAACAACGACTGCTTCTTTTTTGCTTCCCATCGAAATTTTTAGTTTGGATTTTAATTCAACCTTTTCGGCTTCTACTTCTTTTAACGGCTTCCATTCCGAAAGTTCTTTTGAAAGAAGTAAACTGCGTAATTTTTGATGAACTTCTTTAATTTCTGGCCTCTCTACTGGATCCAATGCAAGCATTGAATTTATAAGTTGTTCTAATTCCTTTGGGCAAACATCAGAAGCAAGGTTAATTTTTGTTCCATGGTTGGCAGCAACAGAAATAAATTTATACTTCTCCCTGTCAAAGGTTGGGAAATTATTAGTAAGGTATTTGCTAAATATTAGCCCTAAAGCAAAAATGTCAGATTTGGTTGTTAGGTGTTCTCTCTTAGTTGCTTCGTCATTTTTAATATACCTTAAAAGTTCCGGTGAGTAATATGCAATATCGCCAACTACTTCCTCTGAAATTTCTGGTGGTTGCTTATTGAAAAAACTACTATCAAAGTCTATCAATTTGGTTGTATAACCGCTATCAACCTTTTTTAAACCACTGTCAATTTTTTTAATTAGAATATTATCAGGTTTTAAATCTCCATGTACAATATCAACATCATGTAAAATCTTTAAACTGAAAGAAACCGTTGTCATAATTAAAACTTTCTTCTTCATATCAAGAGTAGATATTTCAGAAAGTGGAATTGATGCGACGTCAATTTTTTCTGTTACTTTATAGTACTTAGTGCCATTTCTGAAAAAGTCAATTGCGAAAATTAGATTACCGCCAACAGAACATTTACTTCTAACGGTGTTGACTATTTCTTTTTGATGCTTTTCGAAAACATCACAATCTGCTTTTTTCTTCTCTTTTGTTTTGGGACTTCCTGGCGCATCGGGTGTAGGATACGTGGGATGTAAAAATTCCTTTATGAAAAATTCTTTGTCGCCCTTTAATGCAAATGTCCAAGAACACATTCCATTCATTACACCATCCTTAATGATGGTATATCCATTAATAATGTCACCTTTCAGCATAATTAGTTTGATATTTTAACTTATAATCATTCCAAAGTTGATTAAGTGTAAATTCCTTATCAATTCTAGCATTTTCCAAACTTGTTTCTAATTGTTCTATTGGCTTTGCAACGCTTTCGTATACTTTTATGTAGTCATTGAGAATCATTTCATTTCTAATATCAAATTTTGCTTGTACTTCTTCAAATGAAGTAAACCCAAAACAAGATAATGTCATCGAATAATCGTCTCCAGTAACTTTTTGAATTTCGTCTATTATTTTATGTTTCCAATCTTCAAAACACTTAACTGTTTCACACATCAATGTTTTTAGAAGAAGATGTTCGAAATGAAAAGGGCTGGGTAAATATCCGAAACACCCATCTGTAGCTGTCAACATAATAAAAGGTTCTGCTTGAAAGCCATTTGCAACATTAATTTTAAATGTCACATCTGCATTGCAATAATTCGACATAGGCGCATCGCTTCTTAAATTTTTTAATGCATCATTGTCGCCTTTCAAATCATCATTTGTTAGTTGAGTTAGTCCTTTTTCTGGGCTTAGTGTATAGCACCTTGAATCGCCCGCCCACAAACATGTTAAATTTGTCTGTTCTTGCAGTTCTACTTTTTTTTCACAAATAATTGCTGCAATTGTTGTTGGCAATCTCTTAATCAAATTACTTTTTAGTCTTGATGGATTCTTATCTATTGAATTAGCTACATTTTGTAAGTGATGGAAAAGACCTCCTTCAATTGTTGAAATAATTTCTGCGATTTGCAACTGACCATTTAGATATTGATTAGCCTGCATTTCAAAATATTTTTTCGCTTCATTTGCCGCTATGTATGCGCCCGAAAAAGTATTACCCTCATAGTTATAAATAGCACTACCTGCACCACCCATTCCATCGTACACTGCAAAAACAAATTTTTGATTTGTATCATCAATTAGATTCGTTGGGATTGCATCTTCACCTTTTTCTGGAATCTTCTCACTCCAAATTGTAAATCCGTTTTGCTCCATTCTAAATTAGTATATACTGTTTTCAATAGCATCAACAAATCGTTAAATTAAATTTTTTTTAATTAGTTTAAATGCTGTTAGCAATAGCATTTAAAATTTCCGAATATTCAGTGTCCTCTAATCCGTTTCCTGCTTTAGAAGGAAAATGAATTGCGTTTGAAAAATGATTTCCTATATCTGTCCAAGGATATGCATCCGGTGCATAAATTAGTAATCTTTTACTGGTGGCGCTCATGTGAGATTGTCCTTCCCATAAGTCCGCTAATTCATTAAAATCTTTCGGCATGTTTACAGGATAATTTATTGGCTTAGAATCGATATTTTTATCTAAAAGATGAGCACTGGCGTCAGTCCAAATAACAACAATTTGACGGCGTTTGTCACCATCCTTATTCCATTTAGATTGAAATGCCGCCGCTAAAGCTTCTAAACCATTTTCTGGTTCATCTCCTCCTCCATCTGCTTCTATTGATGAAATAAATTTTGAGAACTCGGATTTTTGTTCTGGTAAAGTAAAAAAATCTGATTCAAAAAAAGCATTATCACCATCATGATAAAAGTCTCGATAACTAATAACTTTTACTCGCAAAGTATCAATTTGCTTTTCTTTTTCGTTCATTAATTTGGTCAGGTCTTCATCAAATTTTAAGGCTCCACTTTTTACTTCATTAATGAGATGGCCCATACTACCTGTTGCATCGATGCAAAAAACGATATCTACTGTGTACTTCAATCCTTGCATAAAAAATTTATTTTGGGGTTTTGTAATTTGATGAATTTTAAAATACCATAAACAGGTGTGTAACTATATCTTATAAAGTTGCAATAGCGAAAATACACTTTTTGAATTAAGTTTTACCAATAATTCAACGATTATTTACACCTGTGCAGCGGTGATAATTCTTTTCTACTTGTTAATCTGTAAAAATCTAATTACCCATACTTTCGCTTGCGCATTTGTTGATAAAATATCCGAATTTACTTTTTTTACACGCTCCACCAGAAATCCTGCCTAAAAATGAAAACAACATTTCCGATTCTTGCACTGATACTTTTATTACTTGCTGTAACAGCGCAATATAATTCAAGAGCACAAGCAAACAACAAACTTTTTGGCCTTGTGGTTGGTGTGATGGACGGAGACACTTACGATTTGCTCACCGAAAATAAAAGAAAAATCAGGGTAAGAATGCACGGCATTGATGCTCCTGAAAAAGGAATGCCATTTAATAAAGTTGCTAAAAAGTTTCTGAGCAATCTGATTTTCAATAAGAAGGTTTCCATAATTATTACTGATGAGGATAACCACGGAAGAATAGTAGCGAAAACCTACACCTCAGATGGAAAAGAATGTGGCGAAGAACTATTAAAAGCTGGACTTGCCTGGCACTATAAAAAATATAACTCAGAGAAAAAACTTGCCCAAATGGAAATTGAAGCGAGGAGAAAAAAAATTGGTATTTGGTCTGATGCAAATCCAATTGCACCTTGGGAAATTAGAAAATTGCGTCGACAGGGAATCTCTACAAAAAGCAAATTCAATCTCTCGGAAGCTAATAATTAAGCTCTTTGGAATTGATATGCGCTTTTAATCAAACAATAAACACAAAAAACTTAAGGGGTTAGTTTGCTCCGAAAATCTTTACACTTAGGGGGTCATTTTCCACCGAAAAGTAGGGGTCAATTTGGATAAAAATATAGTGGCTATTTAACCAGATTTTAAAATTTATGTCAAGTCGTCAAAAGTATCCCCACCTGTCCAATCTAATCCTTGTGCAAGTAAAAAGTACTTTTCTGCACCATCCTGTTTAAAGAAACTTCCTAGGTTTTTATGAACAAATAAATTTTCCTCAAAAGTGACCTCTGCTAACGACCAAGGTTTCATTGCCTTATCACTACTGTTTTTGGATAAAATCCATAAGGTTTCATTGTCTTTGGATATTGCAAAGCTTACAATAACATAGTTCGAATGTTGATTACTCGAAAAAATTTTTCCAGCTTCTAGGCTGGCAGCATATGTCTCTATGGGATTATTAGTTATAGTTTGTGGGCAATAGGGGAATTTACTTGGAGTTTTCCAATTTATTTGAACAGCATTTTTCGTCTCGGATTTTGTAAGTGCTGAAAAATTTTCAATTAAAGATGAGTTGCCCTGAAATATCCATTCGCCCAATCTGTTTTCTGCTTGCGCATTGTCTTTATGGCTCTTTTTTTTTGCCCAGCTGTTTAAGCGCTCCCAAGACAATTGTGCTTCTAATGGAGAAACAGCCCTCATCCATTTAAAGTTTGGGTCTTGATTCTCGTAATTTTTCAGAAGAGATGGGTCGTTAAGAAAGGCTTCAATGCTTCCGCAATGAAATTCTATTTTTTTAATCGTTATCGGATTGTTTAAGATATTTTCAAGCTTAGTTAACCAACGGAGATTTTCTGGGCGATTATTTTGTCGATTCGTATCAATGTGGTCCACGATGTGTTGAGGTGTTGGTGGCTCTCCCAAAAAAGTATAGGCAACTATCCGATGAACGACTTCTGTACCAATAAGTAAATAGCCGTGATTGTTAACTGTTCCAAATGTCCAGAGATTGTCAAGTTTGCGTATTGATTTGTTTTGTCGTGCGTGACGAAGTACGGAACCGTTATCCCTTACCGAATACTGTTCATTTTTGTACAAATAGTCAATCTGCTTTTCAAATTCATTAATATTTGCGCTCATCGTTTATTGGTTAGAATTGAATTTAGACAGGTAGGGACTGCATATAACAATAAAGAATCAGGCGTAAGCCTCTCCAAAAATAAGAACAAAAGTTATCCAATTTCCGCTTTTTTCACACGGCATTTCAAATGAGTTCTATCCAGGCTCCCCCAGCTCCTCAACAATTATTTTCACCTGTGCTGGGGTGATGATTCTTTGCTTGGAGATGTAGCCACAATCGAGTAGTCTTCGACTAAGCCTTGTGTTGATGTTTATCCAAATTCTTAACTGCTTGGAGGCACTTTTATACCAAAAAGAAAAAATAATTAGTCCAATATTTGGTTGTTTCTTTTTTTTGTAGTATTTTTGGA
>JASGCW010000136.1 GCA_030053945.1 Limnohabitans sp. | reverse complement strand
GATTTCTTAAATAAACTTTATCAAATCTCTCAAAGTAATTCTTCATTTTTATTGAATGGAGTTTTAAATTTCGAGTTGATTTTAACTGAAAAAGTGTCTGGTAAAGGTAAGAGGAAAAACGCTGCACCAATATCAGTAGAAGAGTATCGTAAAAAGAAGAAATGTATAATTAAAATACAAAATGACGATAATTCTTGTGGATATAGAGCCATCACACTGGCAAAATTTTACCATGAGAATCCAAATAAAAATCTACGTCTTCAAGTTCAAAGAAATCAGCGCAACAGACTTACAATTTTAGCTCAAGAACTGTGTGAAACAGCCGGAATTGATATAAACACAGCATTATCAGTGAATGACTTATACAAAATCGACGATGTGTTGAAGCCTTTATATCAATTAATTGTTATAAATGGAACTACAATGTCGCTCGATTATAAAGGTAACAAAGCGCCTAAACAACTTTATATTGAACTATATAATGAACATTATAATTTTATAAACAAAATAACTGCCTACTTTGAATGCTCTTATTTCTGTGTTAAGTGTTTTAAAGGTTACAGTCATCAAGAAAATCATCGTTGTAAAGATGGATGCTATTTGTGCCATCATGAAGATAAATGTGTTGGTGATAAAATTCACTGTGATAGTTGCAATAAGAATTTCAATGGACAATTCTGTTTTAATAGACATGTTAATTTAAAATTGTGTGAAAAATTAAAGTATTGTTTTTTATGTTATTCAAACTATAGAGAAAAAATTCACAAATGTGATACTTTTCATTGTTTTAAGTGTGCTCGTGATTACAAAGTTACTCCACACTTTTGCTGTATAGAACCGAAAAACATTGAGAAACTAATGGAAGAAGATAACAAAAATAAAATAATAGTTTGTTTTGACATCGAATCACAACTTATAAATGAAGAAAATATTACTATTCACTCACCGAATTTACTGATATCTTTAACAGCATGTGAAAAATGTTTTAATTATGATACTCTAACAAAAAATAGTAATTGTGATGTGTGCGGTGTTTATAAAAATGTTTTTTTCGGTGACAACTGTGTTAAACACTTTGGTGAATATTTATATAATGATTTAGCCAAAAAAGCAGAAAAAGAGAAATGTCAACTATTAGTATTTGCTCATAATTTTAAAGGTTATGATGGGCATTTTGTTTTTAGAGATCTTTTTGATCGAGACTTCACAACAATACTGCCAATAATGAATGGTACAAAACTCTTGAAAATAGATGTCGGTAATACAAGATTTATTGACTCACTTAGTTTCTTTCAATTACCTTTAGCAGCGTTACCAAAATCTTTTGGTTTTAGTGAACTTGTTAAAGGATATTTTCCATATAAATTCAATACACCTGAAAACATCGATTATATAGGTAATATTCCAGATAAAGACTATTTTAATTACGAACGAATGAAAGAAGGCGAAAAAGAATCTTTCAATGTCTGGTATACTAGTTTTAATTCATCATCATATAATTTCAAAGAAGAAATGATTAAGTACTGCATGAACGATGTTCATATTTTATTAAAATCAGTATATATGTTTAAAAAACAATTTAAAGACATAACAGAGATAGACCCCCTTTCAAGAAACTTTACATTAGCAGCAATAGGCCTAGAAGTATTTCGAGCAAAATATTTGAAACAAGATTCGCTCGGTATCAACCCAATTTCATACGGTACAAAGCAATCAAAAATAGCAAACTCATGGCTTGATTTCACACAGTCACAATATTCACAGATTATCAAAAGAGAATTTAAAATAGGCCCTTATTTTTCTGACGGATGTATTCCTGAAGAAAAAATAGTTTTTGAATTTCATGGATGTTTTTATCATGGATGTCCTTTGTGTAATGATATTTTCTCAGAAAATCAACCAGATGAAGAAGGATGGACATTTAAAGATAAGTATCTTAAAACCGTTAGAAGAACATCGAACATAAGATCAATGGGTTATCAGGTTATTGAGAAATGGGAATGTCAGTTCAATCAGGATATGATATCTAATGAATCATTAAAAACATTTATTGATGATAGATTACGTTATTACAATAAACTTGAAATCGTTGGTGAAGCAAACATAAGAGAAAGTTTCTTTGGAGGGAGGACCAACAACATACAATTTTTCTATGAAACTAGTGAAAATGAAGTTATTGAATATAAAGATGTTTGTTCTTTATATCCTTTTGTGTTGAAAAATAAACATTTTCCTGTTAACCATCCTCAAATAATAACATCTAATTTTGATTATAGCTTAGACTATTACTTTGGATTCATCAAATGTAAAGTTCTTCCTCCTAACAATTTATATCTTCCTGTTCTACCTATGAGATATGATCATAAACTCAAATTCGTTTTATGTAACAAGTGTTCTGAATTGATGCAACAGACAGAGTGTCATCATACAGATGAAGAAAGATCATTGACTAACACGTGGACAAGTATAGAATTAAAAGAAGCTTTAGATAAAGGTTATAAAGTTATGGAAATTTACCAAGTCCTACATTACGAAAACAAAGATGATACACTTTTCAAAGAATACATCAATACATGGTTAAAAGTCAAGCAAGAAGCAAGCGGATGGCCATCTTGGGTACAGACAGAAGTAGAAAAACATCAATACATTCAAAATTTTGAGACAAGAGAAGGAATACAGCTTGATTTTAATAATATTCAAAAAAATCCTGGTAGAAGATTCATAGCAAAGCTGATGTTAAATTCATTTTGGGGAAAACTTGCTCAACGGCCAAATCATGTAAAATCTGTAGTCTGTCATCATTATGCAGAGTATTGGAATGTAATAAACGATGATAAGTATAAAGTTGAAGGTGAATATATGCCGAATGATTCAACAATTATATTATCATATAAATTTAAAGACGATAATGATGCTGATTTAGGCAATACTAGTATAGCAATCTCTTCATTTGTAACCGCGTACGCAAGATTAGAGTTGTATAAAATAATGGAAAAAATTAACAACATCGGGGAAGACAGACTTTTGTACTTTGATACAGATTCTGTTATTTTCGTGAAAAAACATGGCGATCAAGTTATAGAGACTGGTGATTATTTAGGTGATTTAACTGATGAGATAAAAGATAATTATGGACCAACAGCTTTTTGTAGAAAGTTCGTTTCCTGTGGTCCAAAAAATTATGGACTTGAAATTCAGAAAAACGAAAATGAATCTCATTCAACGTTAAAAGTTAAAGGAATCAGACTTGACGGCAAAAGTTTAGAAATTTTAAATCTTGATTTAATGAAAAACTTAGCTGAGAAATATATAGAAGGTCACAATGAACAAATAAGTATAGAACAGTTCAAAATTTCGTGTGACAAGTATAATCATTTTGTAACAAGTAAATATTTTGATAAAGTGTATAGAGTTGTATCAGAAAAACGTAAAATTGTATCTTATAAAACTTTTCCATTCGGATATAAATAAAATGTATTATGAAGAAAATATTTTATTTCATTGTCCTTTCTCTATGATTGTTTCCGGTCCATCAGGTAGTGGAAAAACATTTTTTGTTCGAAGATTATTATCTGAAAGTAAATATCTATTTAATAAGACATTTGAAGGACTTAAAGTTCTTTGGGTTTACGGTCAATGGCAAAATCTATATTCAGAAGACGTTGCTAATTGTGATATAACATATAGTGAAAGCATTCCATCTGCTGATGAAATTCAAACACTTTCTCCTAATGTTATCGTAGTAGATGATTTAATGAACGAAGTTCTGGATGATATAAATACAGGAAATCTCTTCACAAAAATAAGTCATCATTTGAATATTAATGTTATCTTCATCACACAAAATTTATTTCATCAAGGAAAACAGATGAGAAATATTAGTTTAAGTTGTCATTATTTTGTTTTAATGAAAAATAATAGAGATAGATCACAGATTGATATTTTAGGAAGACAAATGAAAAAACTTAAAATACTGGAGGAAGCCTTCAACGATGCTACGAAAAGTCCTTACAGTTATTTGTTGATTGATTTCAAACAGCAAACACCAGAAAATTTAATATTAAGATCTAAAATCTTTAAAGATGAAAATATAAAAGGAATGGTTTGTCCAATAATATATGTGAAAAAATGAGTGATAAGGTCAAAAAAAATTTAGAATCTTTGGTTTTTATATCAAAATTGAAAAATATAAAAACAAGAAAAAAGATACTATCTCTATTTGTAAATGATAAAAGTTTTTGTGACGCTATTAGAGAAATTGTTTTAAATACTATAAATAAAGTAATACCGTTAAGTGCTATAGAGAAGAAAAAATTGAAACCATATAAAAAGGTTCTTTTAAATTTTAATAAAAGACGTAAAAATAATAAGAAAAGAATTATACAGAGTGGAGGTTTTCTACCTATTCTTATTCCTATTCTTTTGTCATTATTGAAAATATGAATTTTACTAGAAAAATGATGCTTACTCCAATTAAAAGTGAATTACACAATACTGATGAAAAGAGAGTAAATAAAAATATGAATACACTTTATTTACAAGAAGGTTCCGGATCAGTTGAGACAAGACGAAGAAATAAATTAAAAGATATAATTAAAATTGTTTATAAATTATCGAAAATTAATGCATTCAACGAGCAAGGTAAAATAAGAAATAAAAATGGAGACTTTATTGAAAATACAGATTTATCATCATTATTAACTCATATTTTATATCCAGGAAGAAATGTTTTTGGTGAAGAAATTTTAGTTGATTTATTGAACGAAGCTAATGTTGATCCATTACTTATAAAAAATGATTATATTAAAGATAAAATTAAAAATAACAATGTTGAATCTAACAATTATGTTAAACCAGTTGTTAGATACAATAAAGGAGAAAATATTGAAAGATTAAATGAATCGTTAAACACACCAAAAAAATCTACAACTAAAAGAAAACATGAAGAATCTTTCGATGAAGATGAAGATGTTGATTTAAAAAAGAATAAAAATTTCGAAAGTGAAATTTTAAATACTCCATTAAAAAATAATAAAAGAAAATTTGAAGATAATAAAGATGAAGAAAATGATGCAAAAAAGAATAAATTTAATGGAAAAGAAATTATAAATACTCCATTAACAAGAGGAAGAAAACGACAGATTGAAGTTCAAATTGTAAATGATCCTAATAAAAGAAGAAAATTAGCTGGTGAAGGTATTCAAGGATGGCTGAAGTTGAAAAAGTTTTAGCAAAAATCTATTATGACGTTTCAGGACCAGCCGGTTTCTCTTCGCCTTATAATCTTTACAAAGAATCATCAAAATATATCAACATTTCACTAAAAGATGTGAAACATTGGCTTAAAAGTCAAAACCCTTATACGTTACATCGTCAAAGAGTATATAAATTCACAAGAAGTAGAGTAATTGCTAGTAAAATAAATGAACAATTTCAAGCAGATATCGTCGATATGCAAGAGTTTTCAAGGTATAATAATGGTTATAAATATATATTGACTGTAATCGATGTTTTTTCCAAATTTGCATTTGCAAAACCCTTAAAGACGAAAAGTTCTAAAGAAGTTTTACTTAATTTCAAGAGAATTTTTAAAACAAGAAAACCACTAAAAATTCAAACTGATAATGGTAAAGAATTTAAAAATAATGACTTACTGAATTATTTGAAAAGTGAAAATATAATTTTCTTCACTTCAAATAATTTCACAATTAAATGCACTGTTGTTGAAAGACTAAATAGGACATTAAAATCAAAAATGTGGAAGTATTTTACTGCAAAGGGAACTCGAAAATGGGTCGATGTAATTGATAAAATAATTCAAGGATATAATAATTCATTTCATCGTTCAATTCAATGTAAGCCGATAGATGTCACTGAAGATAATACAGAACAAATATTTAAAAAATTGTATGGATTCGATAATTTGAGAGAGTTATTGAAGTCGACTATTAAAAATATAGATTATAAAATAGGAGATAAAATAAGAATACCTTATGATAAAAATACGTTTCACAAATCGTATTATCCTTTATGGAAAGATAATATATATTATGTCAGTAGGATTAAAAATTCATATCCAGTAAAACAAATAAAAGTTAAAGATGAAGAAGGAAGAGAATTAAAACAGTCATTCTACAAACATGAGTTACAAAAAATAAATAAAAGTGCATATAGAATTGAAAAAATAATAAAGAAACGCAATATAAAAGGAGAAGCGCAATATCTAGTCAAATGGTTAGGATATCCTTCTTCATACAATTCTTGGGAGCCTGAAGATAACATTGAATTATTAAAGAATGGATAATATATCAATAACTAATTTTAAAAAAGCGGATATTATATTATTTAGTGTACAAGTTTTATTAATTTTCATTGTAGTCTGTGTTTCTTTAATAAATTTATCTTTACAAATAGGGAACATGAATTTATGGACAATATTATTAACAAGTTTGATGGGGTATATAATGCCAAATCCGAAGATAAAAGTTGTTAATGGTCAAGTGGAAATAGACAAAAGTGATAAATAAAATGCAAATTATTTTTGAATTTGTTATTTTCTCCTTAATGATCTCATTTATACTTTTATTATATTTGTTTTACCCTAATCAATTAAGTGTTAAAAAATTTTGTGACGTTGATAATTCTTTTCTTAATATTTCTTTAAATAATACAACGCAATGAGTTTTTACGTTTACCTCCCATCAAATGTCAAAAACTTTTTTCATGATAATAAAACTTCCTCATATGTTACAAATCTTGCAAATACTTTGAGATTAAATAATAATTATGAAGTTGGACTTGCTGAAATTTCATTTTGTAAAAGTTGGTATAACATACCGAAAGACTTTGAAATTATGGTGAATACTGACAATGGAGAATCACATTCGAATCCTAAATACGTTTTAAGAAAAGGACAATATGAAAGTTTCACAGAAATATTTCAAATAATTAATAAATATTTAGCTTTATATGGTAATGACATTGAAACTAAAACAAAAAAAATACTCACAAAAGTCTCTGAAATTTTATATGATGAAAATACAAAAAAAGTTACGTTTAATGGTGGTCAAAATGATAATTTATGTGTGATCCCACATGTTGATCATGAGTTAATGGAAATGTTTGGATTCACTTTAACTGACAAAAGGAATTTTTATTCCATTAATAATGGTATTGAGTATACTGTATCAGATCCTGAAATATTCATTGATAATTCAATCAAAGTTTCTTGGGAGTCTGATCGAATTTCTGATATCAATAGTGGTGTCAATGAAGCATATGTGTATTGCAGTATTATAAAACCGACATTTGTAGGTAACACATATGCGAAATTACTTAGAATTGTTCAAATACCTAATGTTAAATTTGGAGAGAATGTTCAGAAAATATATGATAATCCACACTATTTTCCTATATCATCATCAGAAATTAATTCAATTGAAATAAATATAAAAGATGCAACTGGTGAAAATATAAAATTTAATAGTGGTAAAGCGGTTGTTGTTTTACATTTTAGGATAAAAAATGAATAGTTTCGAATCTTACTATGTTAATCAGGCAGGAAACGGAATTGCAGCTTTCACTGGTGTTAAATATCAAAAAGGTCATGGTTTCTTTGGAAGACTTTTATCAAAAGCAGTAATACCTTTTTTAAAATTTCTTGGTAAAAATGCTCTTTCTGCAACTGCAAATGTAGCATCTGATATTGCAGACTCTGAAAATTTTTCTTTTGATAATATAAAAGATACAAGTAAAAGAAGACTAAAGGAACAAGCTTCCAAGATGGTTAAAAAGGCAGCATCAAAAATCCTTAATGGAGAGGGTGTTAAAAGGAAATATAAAAGAAGAAGAAGAAAAAGAAACCTTAATAAGAAACCTACGTTTAAAAAATTCAAAAAAGTAAAAAAGAATAAAAGAAGAC
>JASGCW010000135.1 GCA_030053945.1 Limnohabitans sp. | reverse complement strand
TTCCAAATATTACTCGTTTTGAAGAAGTTAGACAAGCGTATTTGGAAACAGTAATACAATGGATAAAGGAAATATAAATTAATAATTTGAAGGATTCTTTTTAAACAAATGAATAAACCGCTTCAAAATCTAAAAAAATAAGATTATGATATTATATGATAAAATTAATGTGATCGATATTGAAGCGACTTGTTGGGAAACTGATGAAGAAAAACAGCTATATCAAAGTGAAATTATCGAAATAGGAATTTGTAAACTAGTCATAGCAACTGGTAAGATAGAAGATAAAAAGAGCTTTTTCGTAAAACCTGAAAAATCCGAAGTTTCTCCTTTTTGTACCCAATTAACTGGAATTACTAAAGAGAAATTAGATACAGAAGGGATTCCTCTAGCGCAAGCATTAAAAAAAATAGATTCAAAATATTCTGCTAAATATCGAACCTTCGCCAGTTATGGTGCTTTTGATAAGGAGATCATAGAAAGCGAATGTTTGTCAAAAGGAATAGTTAACCCTTTCAGAAATGATTTTATCAATATCAAAACGCTATTTAGTCTAGTATATCAGCAAGAGAAATCACACGGATTACTAAAAGAATTAGAATTGATAGGTGAAACTTTTGAAGGTGTCAATCACAATGGGGCAGATGATGCGTATAATGCTGCTAAACTGTTACTCAAAATTTTAAAAAAATAACAAGAAATGGAATTTAGAAAATACAACTCAATAGAAAATACGTACCAAAAAACAGTTTTGGAACAAATTATCAAACACGAATTTGAAAAAAATGAATACGTGGTTCAAGAAAAAGTGCACGGGGCTAACTTTGCTTTTTACACCAATGGTATCCAAGTAAAAATCGCAAAACGTTCCGACTTTATTGAAGAAAATGATACGTTTTACAATGCTCAAAAAGTAGCTGAAAAATACCATACCAAAGTCAAGTCTTTATTTTATGAAGTCAAAGAATTGTTCCCTAATGTACAGTTTATTACCGTGTTTGGTGAATTATTTGGAGGTCATTACAATCACCCCGAAGTGCCCACAGTACAAGGTGCTATCAAGGTTCAAAAAGGTATTGATTACAGCCCAGAAAATGATTTTTACGCTTTTGATATTAAAGTGGATAATTCACACTATATGAATGTCGAATTAGCTAACAAATTGTTTGAAAAAACAGGCTTTTTCTATGCAAAAACTTTATTTAAAGGTAGTTTAACCGATTGTTTAAAATACCCAAATGACTTTAATAGTTTAATTCCAGAATGGTTAGGTTTACCTGCATTGGAAACCAACATTGTTGAAGGAGTGATTATCAGACCTGTGGAGACTTTGTTCTTTGGTAACGGAAGTCGTGTTTTATTAAAAAACAAAAACGAAAGATGGGCAGAAAGAGGTAAAAATGACAAGCCTAAAAGAGAACATCAAGAAGTTGAATTTCCTCCAGAAGCACAAAGCGTATGGTCTAAAATTAAGGACTATGTAACCGTGAACCGTTTGTACAATGTATTGAGCAAGGAAGGTGAATTTCATCCTAAAATCTTCGGAAAATTAACGGGATGGATGAGCCAAGATGTGGTAACCGATTTCAAAAAGGATTATCCCACCGAGTTAGATACTTTAGAAAAGGAAAATCAAAAAGCGATCAATAAACGCTTAAACACCTTGATTGTTAATACGATAAAAGAAGAGTTTATGACTTTTAAAGTTTAATTTATATACTGCGTAAAATAATTGCGCAGTATATTTTGAATCTTTGTTCAAGGAAATAAAGATGCTATGAGAACAATTATTATTTACTGTAAAAAATGTAACAAACGAATAACTGATGAATTGGTGGAAATAGACAAAAGCGAGATTACTTTTCCAGATTTTACAGATGCTATACCTGAGGGCAGATTTACAATTTTTAAAGAAAGAGATATTCTGAGTCTTTTAGTTAATAAAAATCAACCATTATTAAAAGATCATACAGATTCGCATCGTTTTACTGGTTGTTGTGGAAGTAGTGGAATTTATGGAATGAATAAAGTTTGTGCTAATACTCACGAGGTTGCAACAGAGATTTCAGATTGTTGTACTTCTCATTATTTGAGTGTGAGTTTAAAAAATACAATAGTAAAAATTGTTAATGAAGATGGAAGTATTCAACAAGCTGATTATAAATTTTATGCTATAAAATAAAAATATCAAACAAGTCCAGTTGGGTGTTTCTGTATAGCACTAATGTGGTAAGGGTTACGCAAGGGGCGTGTTACAACTTACTATGCAACTTGATTTGATGGTTTAAGTATTTACCTTAAAATACTGATTTTGTAGGTTCGAGTCCTACTTCTTCTTGAAAATGAAGAATGGCGAAATTGGTAAACGCACAGAATTAGGGATTCTGCAATCAAAAGCATCGGTTCGATTCCGATATGCAAATAGCACTTGCATTAGCTCAGTTGGTTAGAGCACTACACTTTTAATGTAGCTTTTATTGAAAGAGTTGAGTCTCTCTTTAAAAAGATTCACCAAAAAAGATTGAAAAACGTTTAGAACTTGGCACGTTTACTGGTTTAAATAATCATCTAATTTCGGTTTTTTGAAGATTTCTAAAAGTAAACACTCTTGCTAAGACCTGAGAAAAGCTTTGCTTTTAAAACTAGTTCTTTGCTTTGGTATTTGATTGTGTACATACTTTGTGTTTATTAATGTGATCAAAAAATATTACCAAACCACTTAACTACTTTTATCAACTACCTTTTTTCCGTTTTTAAAAGAGCGATCAAGTTCTTACGTTTTTTATTATTAATTATGATTAAAATCTAAAGATATGTTGAAAAGAATTACCATAGAAACCTTCCAAGTGGGATTGGTTTTTAAAGAAAATAAATTGATTCAGGTGTTGACCGAAGGAAATCACTTGTTGGTGGGTGCCAACAAAGAAGTGCAGTATTTCTCTATGAAAGAAGCTTTTAAACCTACTCAAGATTTAGATGTTTTATTGAAAAATGAAACGTTAGCAAATATGTTACAAGTTATTGAAGTACCTGAATTTCAAGTAGCTTTAAAGTATGTCAATAAATCATTTAAAGAGGTATTTACGGCTGGTAAATATGCTTTTTGGAAAAATGTAGAGGATATTCAGTTTTCATTTGCCAATATGACGACCCAGTTTGTAGCGCCAAATACTTTGGATATTTTGTTGCAAAACGAGAGTTTAGCAGCGATGTTAGATATTGTTGAAGTGGCAGATAACGAAATGGTTTTGCAATATATCAATGGTAACTTTAAAGAAGTTTTTACCGCAGGTCGTTATGCTTTTTGGAAAGGCGTTTTGAATTACAAGTTTGTTACCATCAATTTGAACGATTTGTATGTTTCAGAAAACATTGATAAATCGTTGTTAGATCATCCAAAAATCAAAGTTTTTATCAGACGTTATGAAGTTTTGAACTATGAAAAGGGATTGTTGTTTATTGATGGAGAATTAATTCGTACAGTTGAAGCAGGTGTGTATAATTTTTGGAATAATGCCACTCGGGTAGAGATTAAAACCGCCGATTTAAGACAGCAACAAATGGAAATTTCGGGTCAAGAGTTGTTGACAAAAGATAAAGCCAACTTGCGTATTAACTTTTTTACCAAGTTCCAAGTTGTTGATATCCAAAAAGCATTGACTGAAAATAAAGACTACGAAAAACAATTGTATATCTTGATGCAGTTAGCATTGCGTGCGTATGTAGGCGGATTTACATTGGACGAATTGTTGACTAAAAAAGATGATATTGCTCAGGCGATTTTGGCAGAAACCAAATTGAAAGTCGGTCAATTAGGCGTCGAAGTTTTTGATACCGGAATAAGAGACATTATATTACCAGGCGATATGAAAGAAATAATGAACCAAGTTTTGGTGGCTGAGAAAAAAGCACAAGCTAATATCATTATGAGACGTGAGGAAACAGCTTCTATGAGAAGTTTGTTGAATACCGCCAAATTAATGGAAGAAAATGAAACCTTATGGAAATTGAAAGAAATGGAATATGTAGAGAAAATCGCTGATAAAATAGGACAAATTTCTATTTCAGGCGGTGGAAACATCATAGGCCAATTGAAAGAAATTTTTGTAAAATAAAACAACCTCGGGAAGACCATTCTCGAGGTTTGTTGTTTATATGAACTAAACAGAAAATTATAAAATAGTAAAAGAAATAGTGTTTAAGAGTAATTGACACAAAGGCAATCATTTTAAGAAATTTGCCACAGATGCACAGATAAAAATTGTACACAAAGTGTAGATTTTGATATTTTTTCCACGGCATTCGCGTTTAAAAAATAATCACAGATGCACAGATTAAAATAACTGAATAAAATATAAACTTTAATATTTATTTCCGCGAAGCGGATAATTTTATAATTAATTTTCTAAAAAACTGAATATAAAATCTGTGCATCTGTGGTTATTTTCTTCAAAATTTTTTAAATATTTTTAAAAGCGAATGCCCTGTATTTTTTCAGCTTAACGGATTTATACGGTCAATTAATAAAAAGAAACGAATATAAATCTGTGCATCTGTGGTTGTCTTTAAGGATTATTTTAATTGATCCCCCTTAGTGGACATTGCGATTAAATAAAAAAATGAAAAAAAATGAAATCGCCACTAACAACAGGTTTGTTGCAAACAAACACCAATGAAGATAAGGCGATACCATATGACAAATAAAAATCAAATAATTATCAGATATGAAAACAACAGATAAAATAATCGTAATCGATTTAGAAGCCACGTGTTGGGAAGGACAACCACCAGCAGGGCAAGTCAATGAAATCATTGAAATAGGTATATGTGAATTAGATACCCTAACAGGTGACATTACCAAAAACAAAGGCATATTAATACAACCGACACGCTCAACTATAAGTCCGTTTTGCACCCAACTCACTACTATTACCCCCGAACTAGTAGCTAGGGAAGGCGTGACCTTTCCAGAAGCAATTGAAATGCTTCAGGAGGAATATGAAGCCGATATGTTTACTTGGGCAAGTTATGGTATGTACGACCTGAATATGTTAACCAAACAATGTAAATTTAGAAACATCAACTACCCACTTAACCACCAACATATCAATGTAAAAGAGTTATTTGCTGAAACTTTTGGTTTACGTAAAGCTACAGGAATGAACTGGGCATTAGAATTACTTAAAATCCCATTAGAAGGCACACACCATAGGGGAGTAGATGATGCGAAAAATATAGCTAAGATTTTGCATTGGTGTTTGAAGCAATAATATTTACAGCTTCACGATTTTTGCCACAGATTCCACAGATTTCCGCAGATTAATTTATTTATTTTTTGAATCTGTGGAATTATACAGCATAGCTTTACGAACTTAGATGAAACTTTGAGTTCTTTGCGGTTAAAAGAGTAGTTGATAAAATTTAAGTTTTTTATTCCATATCAAGCTCCAATTCATCAAAATCTTTAATTTCGGATAGTTTTAATAGTTTTTGAATATTCACTTTATATACTTTTTCTACTAATATTTCATCTTCGCTTTCAGGATCTTCATTTGTATTAATATTGACCACTTTCTTTTTAGTCAAATAATTTATACTAACTTCATTATCTATAGGAGGACCGTTCCTCATTGTGGTTCTATCATAACCTATAAGTTCAAAATCATTATGTTGATATCTAAATGTATATGACCAGTATCCATAACGACCGTGACCATAATCAATATAAAGATTCCCCTTTTCAGATCTAATCGATAATTCAGGAGCAAAATAAGCACCGCCCTCCTCATTTTCAGAAGAGAAGCAGGATACATTTTTTAAAACGACATCGTAACCTTCACCATTTTTAAACAAAACGATTAACCCTCTACGATTACGGTCTAAAACGCCTCTATGTTCGTCTTTTACAAAATTTTTCTTATCCGTTCCTTTGATAAAAAGAATTCGATCTTCATTGCCATCCTTGTTTAAATCGGTTATGGTTTCTTCAATTAATTCATATCCTTTAGGTATAAAAGTCTCAATGTTTATTTCGGTGTTGGTAGTACTTGTTACTGTTGATTTAGAGTTTTTGTTTTCTGTTTTAGAATCTTTACAATTGGTAATGATGAGACAACAGAAAATAAATAGTGCAGCAGAAAAATGTTTTTTCATAGTTTCTTTGATTATGCATTAAATATCATTCCAATAATCGAAGTATTCTTTAATTTCTAAAGCCTCAAAATCTTCTTCTGGAAAGTTAAAATTTTCTATTAAATACGGTATGTTAAATTCAATAAAATCTGGAAATAATAGACTGGCTACTATTTTATTAATTCGTTCTACAAGTGTATCTATATCTTTTATAGAAGAAATAACAAAGGTTGTTGCTAATCTCTGATCAATAGGAATTGCTCCTTCTAATCTAACTCCGCCAAAAAAATTGTCTAATAAATTTTTATATCCGTTTCTAAAATCAAGTACTTTTTGAATAGTTAATTTTATATCTTGAAATTTTACATTATCCAAATTATAAAAATTCCCTAGCGAATCTTCTGCAAGTGCAATTAACTCTTTATCAAATTTGTATTTTTTTTGATTGTCTAAATAGTTGAAATCTAATAAAGATTGAATGGAATCAATTTTGATATTTGTGAACTCAAAAATGCTACAAATTCTTTTGTATCTCACATACATAGAAAGTATCATTTTTGTTGGATCATCCAAATAAATATGTGAAGCTTTATGATTATAATTTTGATTAAATTTATAGATAAAATCTAAAATTTCAGATGTAAATTCTTCACGAGTCAGGCTCTTTTTAGTTAAAATTTCTTGAATTATTTTTTTAATTTCCAAACTGCTAGATTCTTGAAATTCAACACCTATAAAGACATCGGTAATTCTTATTTTACCAATAATTAATTTATTAAAATCCTCCAATAATTCTAAAGGTATTTCAATTTTGGAATCATTTTCACGAATTATATTTTTTACTAATTCAGTATAGTTCTCTTCTTCAACATCGATTTCGATCGTGAAGCCTAAGTAGTTGGCATAACTACTAACATAATTTTTTTTAGCATATTTTATTGCATCACTTTTGTTTTCAAGTATAGTAAAGTTTTTTAGCCAATCTTGAAGTGGTGGTTCAAGTATTTTTAGTTGTTTGTCTAGTAAAGACATTAATTCATTTTCACCTAAAGATTTATATAAAGTTTTAATTTTCATTTAATTCTATTTAAACTCAGGATTGTAAATTAATCCTCTTACTTTTTTACAAAATTTGTTCGTAAACATAATAATAATTTTGTAACTATATTTTTTTCTGAATTGGTTTGTTTAGCTTTTAGCTACCATTGCCTTTGAAAAAATAGAATTAAGAATAAACCTTTGTGAAACTTTGTGCTTTACTTTGTGTAACTCTGTGTTACAAGAAATTTAGAATTTAGAAAGGAAGCTGGGTGATGGAAGATGGGAGATGGGAGATGGGAGATGGAAGATGGAAGATGGAAGATGGAAGATGGGAGTGACAAATACAACTTAATATAATCGCTAATAAATATTTATGCCAATGGTATAAGCTTAGTATAATCGAGAAAAAATATTTATGTCAATAGTATAAGCTTCGTATAATCGGGAAAAACTATTTATGAGAATACTATAAGCTTCGTATAATCGGGAAAAATTATTTATGCCAATATTATAAGCTTCGTATAATCGGGAATAAATATTTATGCCAATGGTATAAGCTTCGTATAATCGGGAATAAATATTTATTCAAATAGTATAAAATTTGTATAATATTTTATAATTTATTTATATAATTGAACTAATTATTTGTATAAATTTGTTTTAAAACTAAAATATGAAAGATACCATTCACATAGGACAAATGATAAAGGAGTATATTGAGCATAACAACCTTGTTCGTACTCATATATCACAACGGATGAACACACCTAATACGGCAATATATGCGTATGAAAAACGAAAACACATTCATACTCAAACCTTAACCCGTATCTGTTATGCTACCGATTATAATTTTTTTATGGATATTGCCAATTCGTTGCCCAAGCATTTTGGTTACAACAAAAAATTAGTATCTGAAAAAGACGAGCTGATTGCAAAACAAACAGAAGAAATTTATAAACTGACTTTAGAAAATAATCTATTAAAAGAATTGATCAAAGGGAAAATATAAAATAAAACAGTAACTATTCAGCTACTGTGGTAAAAATAAAATAATAGGTGAATATTACAAGTTAGTGAATAAATAGCCCAAGAAGTAAAACACTTTGTTTGCTTTTTGGGCTTTTTGTTTGGAATGGTTTAGTTTGGTTTAGTGAATTTTAGATTGGAGGATGAATTT
>JASGCW010000134.1 GCA_030053945.1 Limnohabitans sp. | reverse complement strand
AAATGCGTCTATGGTTTTTACTACTAATATATTCGAAAACTATGATAAGGCATTTTTTAGAAGAATACTGTATCACGTGCCATTTGAAAGTCCGGGATTTGAGGAAAGGAAAAAAATATGGCAATATCATTTTGTTTCAGAAGTCCCCAAAGAAATAAGTTATGATGAGTTCTCAAATATAACAGATACTCTGTCTGGTGGCGATATTAAAAATATTGCATTAAAACTTATTCTCCGTTTGCAGAGTGGAAAAATTAAAACAATTACAGAATGTGATTTACGAAACGAATTGGAAAGTTATAAACAAAATTTAAATAAATTACAAACTACAAATTATATTTTAAACATTAAAAATCAAAATTAAACTATATGTATTTGAGTTCTCTTATTTTTATGTTGGCTGGCATTGTAATAGGAAGTATTGTTTTAGCAGGTATCTTACTTGTTACTAGTGAAGATTTTAGAAAAGTATTGAATAATTTTATTAAGAAACATTTTAAAATTGATATTGAAAGCGAAACCCCCATTGGAAGATGGGCAAGATATACCAATGAATGGATTAAGTATTGTTTGCATAAAATAGAAAAAAAATTAAATATTTCAGGGTTAAATTTAAATAAAGCTTTAGAATCGACGGTGAAGTTAAAGTCTGTGTTTATTGACTTTGTTACAGGAGCAGTTACATCACCAAAAACCTTTTATAAAAATATGGCTACCTTTGGATTTAGAAGGTTTTTCACTGTTATCTCTGATAGTGCTAGCAACCCTAAAAATGTAATGGTTTATGAACATAACGTAAACAAAGAGAAGTATTATCATGCTTATGAAACAAGTGTGAGTGTTAAAGACCCTCTAACAAATGCCCCAATAGAAGAATCTGTCAGGACAGTTGAAGTGGAGGAATTCCCGGAGGAAATAAAAAAAAAAATTATAGAACAGCAAGCGAATAATGAAGAAATAACATTCAAAATTAGTTAAAATCAAAGTTATGTTTAAAATTAAAGATTTTATAGATTATTTACCCAAAAATGAGATTAGTTTTGTTGCTTTGGAGAAAGAGTGCGTAAATTTTATTATTGAAAAGGGTCTGCCTGAGGCACCAGCATGTATAATTCTCAAATTTTCTCATAAAAACGAACGGCATATTATTGGGATAGGTATATGGCTGTTAGAAAAAGAAAATCCCGTAACGTTTACCAAAGAATTATACTACAAGAAGATTAATTTTATGCCACCCAAGTATAAAACCTTATATGAGAAAAGTGATGAAATGAAAATAGAAATTAAAAATATCTTTCATTTTGTTACTGCTTCTTATCAAATAAGAGAAATTGCTATAAATTTTGAAGACCTTGAGATGTTTATAAAAAAGTCGGATGAAAGATTCTCACTTGAAAACAGAAAACTAATAAATAAAACACTCACTATAATGGATAATATATTTAGAAAAACAATTTATTTTAAGTGTGATGTTTTCAATCCACAAACAAAAATGTCTTCAAAATTTTCTGAAAGTATATCTTTTATAGACATAATAAATTTTCCTAAGGATGTTGAAGAGGAACTAAAAAAAAATAATAAAGCAGTATTGAACTTATGAAATAAAAACAGAATCTTAAAAATAAAAATCGTGAAATAAATTAATTTTTTAACATGTAAATGATACATTTTAATTGTAAAAACTAAAAAAACAAAACGGCTCGCAAGTATAACAGAGATAATAAACCTCAAAACAATCTTTACACCATATTCGGGTTGGTTTGTTGCAATAAAGCAAAGTGGTAGAAATAAATAATTTAAAAAAACAAAATTAAACATAGTAATTATATGAAATTAACAATTTTAGGAAATTCAAGATCAGGAAAAACATTTTACTTTAGATCTTTAAAAAGGTTTACCAAGTATAGAGTCGGATGTTCAGAACATTCCCATTCAATTGAATTAAAAAATTTAGAAGATCAAAAAACTAAAGATTACTTTTTTGGTGAATTAGATGATACTTCTACTCAAATTACATCTGTGTTAGATATTATATACCAGGAAGGTATTAATAATCTCTTGGATATTCATTTTGTCGATACTGTTGGACAAAGACAAAGCCCAGATATTGATATAACAAATGAAAAGTATAGAGAGGATTTAAACAATATTAGGAATGAAGTAGCAGAAAGTGATGCTATTATTTTATTGGTACAGGGTCCAATTAATAATAAGGTCAAATTTCAAGATTATCCAGGTAGTAACGAATTGATGTCGTTAAAATTGGTATGTCGTCTACTTTTTGAAAATCTGGCGAAGAAAAAAAAAACCATTCCTATAGCTTTATGTATAAGTCAAATAGATTCTTATATACCAAATACTACAAAAGAAAAAATTAAAGGGATTTATAATAGAAAAGATGATGCTATACAGGGCAGATGTGATGCTATAAAGGACAAATGTAGAGAAATCAACACAGAATTAAGCAATTTATTATTTCCGAATGGTGATAATAGTATTAAAGAATTGATTAGCCAATTTTACGCTACTTTCAGTGGTAAAAATACCATTTTAAGAGTTTTTCCTTGTTCTAGTTTTGGGCTTGATTATATTCAAGAACCGCAAGGTGATAAATACCCTAAAATAATGCCTTTAGATCGAATATGGGGTAATATGGCTGCTTTTTTATGGTTAATATGTATTCATGTGCAAAAAAATATGCCCACACCTCATGCGGTATTATTCCCGATTGATCGCTTGAAAAGTGTATTACGAGAAGTTTATGCTTGTGAGTCCTTTTATGATAATGATATTCCAATATTTTCGAAAGAATTCATACTGTTATTAGAAACTGTACCGTTCAAATTATCCGATTTTCCAAAGAGATGATTATAACATCCTTAGAAACTATAATTTGAATCTATACCGTAAATATAGTAAGATAATTTTGGGTATGTTAAAGGCGACTATATGTCGATTACTCTCTCTAAACTGACACAAACTAAAAAATATTAATATGATAAGTATAGAAATTTATACTTTTACATATATCCTTAATGGTAATATATGCGGTCAAAGATATGACAATGAAGATCCTTTTACTATAAGCATTTTTGATTATGATAAGATTCAAGAACTTGCACCTCAATATTCTTTTATTTATAGAGAACATATTAATCCAGAAACACTTCATCAGTATAGGATAGATAGCAAAGATCGTTCTGAAACTATTGATATCAATAATAATGTTCATATTAAAATTCAAGCATCAAGAATTCCAAAAGAACGTTTTTTTTATATAAATTCTGTATTATCTTTTGACCCTGATGCGGAGTTAAAACGCTTTATTGAAGAACAAGTTTGTAAGAATTTTGATGAAAATGTTTTTTCTAAAAATTTAGAAATAGAAAAGATGTTAATATTGGCTCATAGCAAAAAATACGCCTTTTTTAAAGAACATATTTCAGAAGAGTTCATAAAACAAATAGAAGGTATTATAAATAAGTATTATTATCAAAAAAATATAAATCTATTAAAGCAAAAACTACATAACAGTGATACTTTTAAAGACGAATTAATTCCATTTTTTAATCCAGAAACTTCTGAATTAAACATTAATGAAAGTTTGTTTGCCTATTTCAAATCAAAAAATATTGAGATTTTGGGAGAATATTTAACGGATGATATAGTAAAAGAAATAACAAAAGCAATAAAAGAACATTCTCTATCTCATACAAATCGTTTTATTACAGATTTTTACAGCAATATCTTTTTGAAAATAGACGTATTAAAAGTGATTCAAGGATGTAATAATAATCCTGAACTTATAAAGCAGACATTAATATCTTTTATGATAAAATCAGGCTATTATATACTCCCTGATAATGTATCTAATGAACATATCCGTACAGTAAAAAATGAGGTGAAAAAATTTTCTCAAGAAAATATACGTTTATTAAAAAGAAAACTAACCGAGCATGTGGAATTTGCAAATAAAATTCTTGAATTTATTCATCCCGTAACATCTGAATTAATAAACATTGAACCTTTGCTTGCCTTTTTACAATCAAATGATATGTATATTTTGGAAGAGGATTTAACGAACGATATTGTAAAAGCATTAAAAAAAGACGAGCACATGCTAATATATTATAAATGTACAATAGATCTTTTTATTAAAGATTTACCTAAGGATATATCTTTGAAAAGTGGTTTATTGGAAGCGATTCAAGGATGTAATAATAATCCTGAACTTATTAAGCGGGCATTAATAACTTTTATGAACAAATCAGACGACTATTGTATACCATATGATTATTTATCTGATAAAGATATTAAGAGAATACTACAAGTGTTAGAACAAGATTCTATAAACAAGGATCATTCAAGTTCAACCTTACAACCGTTTTATAAAGCTAAATTCTCCTATGGAGAAATAATTTTAGAAAATATACAAGCGTCTCAATTTAATTATTATATCACTAAAGAAAATATAAAATATGAGTTATCAATCGTTATTAGAATTCTGGAATAAAATATCGGAAGATAAAATATCTAAACATAAAACAATTTATCAATCATTTGAAGATTATATGATTAATGCTCATGTGTATTATAATTCAGAAGAATATCATGAGAAAATTATAGAATTTGCTAAAAAAAATGGTTATGTATTCAACATACTCGAATCTCAATCTTTCTCTACTGCCTTAGGGCATTTGAGCCGTGACTATAAACCCGAATATTCGGAAGTATTGTACTCTTTGTTAAATGAAGTATTGTACTCTTTGTTAAATAGTAAGTATAATCAGTTATATCAACGATACGAAGATGCAAGGTCATCTCAGCAAAAAATAACTCACAGTCATAGTAGTTGCATCAACGAAAATACAAAACTGAAAGAACATATTACCACTTTAACTCAAGAAAATCAAAGGTTATCTTCCGATAAATCAAAACTCAATGGCAACTATAATAACCTTTTAGGGAACTATAATTCTTTAATAAAGACACATGATACCTTGTGGAATCAACATATCGCTCTTAAAAAAAAGGAATATAATATCCGATTGGGTTTATATTTCACAGTAATGATTATTCTTGTTATAATATTTACAGTATGTGTTTAGTAAGATTAAGTTATGAAAAAGAACATAGTAGAGTTTTGGAAAAAAGTAGATGAAAAAGGTGCTGATTTTGATAAACTTAATGATTACCTTCAAAGTGTTGGAGTGATTGGTCAATCTTTTTTTAATACACCTGACTATCACTATCATATTACAAAGTTTGGTACGGAGAATGGTTTTGGTTTTTCCGAGAATGAATCAAAAGCATATATAAATAAAGAACCACTTATAGTAGAATTTTATATTTCTCCTCCCGAAGTATCTCCAGCTATGAAAGTAAAGCTCAGCTGGAAACTTTTACATGCAACCAATTGTCAAATTGAAGGACTGAGATCTTTTACGTTCGTAATGAATGAACAACACGTTTCGGAAGGAGAAGTAGAAATAGAACCGTTATGGGAATTATGGGAAAAAGAAAAAAAATACATCTTAAAAATAGAAACACAACAGAAAGAAATAAGTTTAAAACTGATAAAACAGCTCCCCGAAATATTGAAGTTTGAAGCAGATAACCCTTTTGTACTGCCAAATACTCACATATCACTAAAATGGAGTGTAAAAAATGCGATAATAACAGAAATAGATAATGGTATTGGTGATGTTACTAATCTGAATACGATAGATAGGATTATTGAAAAACCAGAACGATTTACATTAAAAGCAACAAATCAATTTGGAAGTGTGTATAGTAAATCGATAAAAGTAGCAACATTGAATTTAAAAATGCCAACTTCATTTTCTATACCTACGCCTGAATTTAATCAACAAATCAATTTTCCGACTATCAAAGATATAGATCAAATTCTAAGTTCAAATGTAGGTATAGAATTCACTGAAAAAATAAATAGAAATCCAACTTGAATACATCAAAATTAAATTTGGATAAACTAAAAGATAATTATGAATGGACAAAAAATATTCTTCAAAAGCCTAATTACCAGTTAAGTTTTTATGACCACGTATTATATAAAATTTATAGTTGGAGTATGTAACTCCAATCATTTTTCAACAAAATAACTAAACAACCAAAATGAGAATAAAAGAATTTTTATATTTTTTATCAAGTGCAGAATTATTTATTATCAAAGAATGTGATACTGTATCTAAACACCGTTTTCTGATTAATGGTTTAATAATTGTAATTATTGGCATACTTTCGGGTGCTTCGGTTACTTATGCGGTGTATGGTTCTTTTGATGGAAACATTTATGTTTCGTTATTTATAGGTTTACTTTGGACAACATTTATTATTGTTCTTGATAGTTTGATTATTGCATCCATCAAAGATACAGGCACATTATGGCAAAAATTTATAGCGGCTGTACCAAGAATAGTTTTATCTGTTTTTATAGGGATTGTAATTGCACGACCGGCCGAAATAAAACTCTTTGAAAAAGAAATCAAAGATAAATTAGTTGATATTGAACTTAAAAAATGTAGAGACAGGGCATTCACAGAAACGAATAGGTTACGTCCAAATGATACTTTAATTAACGATCGAAACAAAATACAAGCAACATGTAACAAAGTTTCAGAAGAACTTACATGTGTTCAAACATTAATGACACATGAAACGAACGGTACTAAATATTTATTACCCTGCGGAATATCATCAGAAAAAAAAGGTATGGGTCCCAGAGTCAGAGAAATGGAAAAGAGAATTTCATTCTTAAAAGAGCAACTGAAAAAATGTGACTCAACATTGTTAATTGTTCGTACCCAAATAGCCAGAAATGACAGTATTATTCGGTCAGCATATAGTCCTTGTAATCAAGATACTATTAAGGATAAAATTAAAAAAGAACCTTTGAGTCTATTACAAGCAAATACAGCACTGAATACGCTTATTTTTGAAGACAAGGAAGACACAAAAAAGAGCAACAAAAGCATAAATGAAGACAACAAAGGCACAAAAGGAGGGGTCGGTACTATGATTTTATTTATCACAATACTTATTATTCTTTTAGAAGTTACACCTGTTCTTGCAAAGGTATTTCAAAGCCCAAGTGAAATATACACTGGTAAACTAAAAAAAATTCATAAGGATTTAGAAACAACAATGCCATTTATAGAATTGATAGGGAAATACCCTTATCATCCTTATTATAAAAAAAACGGAATGATTTACAAAAAACTATATGATGACTATATGTCTAAAGACAACTTAAAAAAAGAAAAAGACCTTGAAGATGTGATAAACGAACAAAAAATTAGAAAAATAAACCAGGAAGCAGTGAATGCACAAAAGATAGAGATCGATAAAGAAAGTCAAATAAATAGATTTAAGAAATTAAAAGAAATCGAGGAAGCAGAGCATCAAGAAGCAGCAAACATGACTAAAGCAAGTAGAATAGAGATAGTTAAGGAGTTATTAAGTTCGCAAAAAACCAAAACACTACAAGACATAAAGAATAACCCAGAAAAGTATATGAATTTTCCAAAACATGACCCGATAAATCCAGATAGTTCTACAACTTAACAGATTGACAGAGTGTGAAAAGAAAAAACAGCATATTCAGAAATAATATTTCATTTAAAATCAATATAATGGTATTAACAACTGAACAAATACAAGCAATTGAGAACGTTTTACGAAATAGTTTAAGACACAGATTTCAAAACTATAAACCAGAACCTGCCGCAATGCCATTTCATACAAGACTTCTGGGCAAAGACAGAATGGCTTTGTTTTCTTTCATTCATTCCTTAAACACAAATTTTGGAACAAGTATTTTTGAACCAGTTGCGCTTGCATTGGCAAGTTCAAAATTTAAAGTAGCTAAAAGTCAAGTAATAGCAGGAACTCAAATGAGCGAAAACCCTCAATTTGAAATTCAGCAAATAATGGACGAATTAACAGCAGCAAATATAAAACCAAATAAAATTACTGATTTTGGGATTTTCTTGGCGGTCAAGGAACATACAAAGATTTGTTAGATTGCTTTGAGCGAGTTGGAATTGAATTAAGAAAGGAAATAGATGATTACTTTATTAAGTATAATAAAATGAGATAATTAATGCGCTTAACATGGCATTTAGCAATCATTGCTTTTTTGTGAACAGAAGTGCAAAATTGAAACATTTGTGCCTTGAAATCCCCACCTTCGCCAATCCCAAAACCGTTGGCAGCAAGTGTAGGACGACCGACAACTCGACCATAAACCGACAGAATAACAGAATTTAAAATCGTAACTTTACGACCCAAACGAATAGACAAACCTAATGGCAAAAGGGGAAAAACAAAACAAACCAAAGGACGTAATTTACT
>JASGCW010000030.1:22486-41327 GCA_030053945.1 Limnohabitans sp. | reverse complement strand
ATCGTTTCTAAGCCAACTCTTATACAAGTTCCCTACTTCGTCAGGCAGTTTATAATCTACGTCGCCATTTTTGTATTGGGCTTTGGCTAAGTTTCCAAAGGCATCATAAGTAAAGTGGGTATCGCCACCTGTTATGGCATCGACCACTCGTTGCAATTGTTGGTTTCCGTTCCAGTGATATACTCTATGAAACGTTTCTCGCTGGTTGCTTTTTGCTTTGTGGCTAAGGATGTTTCCGTTAACATCATAATCGGTACTAATGGTTAGTCCGCCGCTTACAATTCGTTCCACTTCTTGCCCTAGGGCATTGCGTTTGATGTGGGTTTCCCAAGCTTGTTTTTGGTTTTCTAACAAAGCGGTGGTTTGTGCTTGTATGTTTTCTAAATTGCCTAGGCTGTCAAAACTATTTTTTTGTTCGGCTCCTAAGCTACTTTTTAGTACTACACGGTTTCCGTTTTTGTCGTATTCTGAGATTATTTCAAATCCTTTGTCGCCTAACACACCGTGGGTTTGGGTTTCTTTTACCACACGTCCCATTGCGTCGCGTGTGAGCGCGACACAAACATTTTGATTGCGAGCCTCGGTAAGTTGTCCTCGTTTGTTGTAACCAAAAAGTTCCCAAGTGCCGTCGTGATGTTCTATACGGGTTACTTTGCCCATAGGGTCATATTCGTACAAACTGTGTTTGTCGCCTGGACGGTTTACTTTTATGGTTTTGCCTGTGGCGTCTAGGTTGAAGGTGCGAATCATTCCGTCAAAGCCTTCTTCTTTTATGATATTACCGGCATTGTTTCGGGTAAATTCATAACGCTCGTTATGTTCGTTTGTGATAGCAAGCAATTGTTCCATTTTGTCATAAGCAAAAAATACGCTTACGCCATTTTCTTCTCTTCTTCTCAAACTTCCCATAGGGGTATAGTCTAGCTTGATATGTCTTTGGGTATCTTGGATTTCGACAATTTCTTCATAGGCATTGTAAGCCAAACGTGTTTCCCCTTTTGAGTTGGATTGTATTTTAGTTACCCTACCTAGTGTGTCGTAAAAAAAGCTTTGCGGATATAGGTTAGGGGTTTTAACGTGTAAGGTTTGCCCACGATAGTTGTATTGCCACTGTGTTGAGGTACCTTCGTGGTTTGTAAGTTGCGTTAGGTTGTGTTGGTTGTCGTATTCGAGGAATACTTTTTGTTCTCCTTTAGCTACACTAGCAATGAGCCCTTTGTCGTTATATTCAAAAGTGGTGATTCCGTTATCAGGTTCGATGATACTGCTTACTAAATACGGATTTTCTTCACTGTAAGTGTAAACCATTTTGCTTCCCTCAGGATCTATGGTCACAATCAATTGGTCGTTTTCATCATAGGCCATATGAGAAACATTACCATCAGGGTAGGAAATAGCGGTAAGATTTCCGTTTTCGTCATAGGAGTATCCCGTAATATAGCCTTCTTCGTCTATGTTACGATATACCTCCATAAAATCTGTGTATTGTGTGAAGGTGCTGTTTCCTAGCGGATCTTTGATTTGAGTAACCAATTGGTCTGGTGTGTAATAATAGGTGGTTACAGCACCATTTGCATCGGTCACTAGATTGTATCCTTCCTCTGGGAAATATTCAATCCAACCTTCTTGCCATCCGCCATCACCCCAAGTGTGAATACATTTTGCTCCAGTGGTTGGGCCGTCATATTCCCAATAAAAGGTTTGTCCATTTCTATCGGTTTTTTGTACCATCAAATGGTTTTCATAAATGATGGTAGTCGCTTTACCCAAAGCATCTTTGATGGCTATTAGGTTGTCTTGGTCGTCATACTCGTACGATACAAGGATGCTATCGCCTGTAGGTTCTTTGAGTTCAATTTTTTCTATACAACCTTTTATATTGCTGGTTACTTTATAGGCTCTTCCGCTTGAATCAATGATGCCTTCTAATCGGTTTCCAGATACTTGCAATTGGATTTCAAAACCAACCGCATTGACAATTCGAGTTAATCGATATACGTTATAACCGTTAAATTGTTCAAAGTAAAAAGTTTGTTTTGTTGCGTGGTCAAAGGCTGTAAAATAATGACCTTTATGTGATAATGTTGTTTTTTCCTGACGTAAGTAAAACGATTCGCCTTCTACTAATAACGGAAATGCCACCACACGACCATCGGCTGTGCGAACGCCTATCGCATCTTCATCTGGGAAAAGCTCTACTGTCCTATCATAATTATTATGTGTGCCATAGCCTAACCAACCTTTGTATGCAGAATAGGAACTCCATTTTCTTTCCCATTGTAAAGGAAGTGGGCCTTGCATTTCAAAATCGGTTCCTTCGTATATTACGTTCCCGTTTACTAAATTGATAGGTTCAAAACCAAGTTTACAAAGTAATTTACTCAAGGAGTTGTCTCCAGCCATTTTCTTGAGTGCTTTGTTAAACATTTTTTTACCTAATCGTAGTAAGGAACTAAATCCAATACTCATTAGTAATCCCATTAGTACGCCTCCCCAGTCGGGCGCATAAGGGCCACCTACATTTACAGGCATTCCTGTAGGTATGGGTAACGAAAAGGATGTGGGTGCAAATAGGGTAGGGATTAGTGTTAATTTTCCTGGTTTTTTTGGATTAGGCGCTAACGAAGCTGATAATGGTAAACCAATATCGTTACAGGTAAAAACCATATAGCTTTTTGGGCTTAATCTGCTACCATCTGCAAAAACAGTGAGCGAAGAAAATACATTCATACTTTCATGACCTATAATAGGAGGAGCGGCAAAGCTTCCTACTAAAGGGATGTGCACAAAAGGCATAATGATTCCGCTGGTGTCAGAAACACCTCTTTTGATTCCGTTTACTTGTACTGTTGCACCTATAAAAGGAATATAATCTGCTGGGTCTATAACCATTCCTATATATGGATGAAATGGATTATAGGGCGGAACTACTGTAAAATGTATGTCTAATCCTATTACTGGAGTAAAGTGATTATCTGCTAACAACATATTTTAGTTTTGTTTATTTGTTTTTTATTTTAAATTTTATTCATTTTCCTTTTCCTCTTCAACTACAATTTGCTTGAAGTTGGTAGCGTTTTCTTTCCAATTTTCCCCATAAATAGTTTTCATTCGCTCTTCTATTTCATTACGAGTATATTTCCCATTGTTTGTGAAATAGTCACAGTAATAATTTGCTATAAAAGTGAAATTTATATTTTTTAATTGTTCGTCTTTTAATGGATATCCTACCTCAAAACTTTCTTTGATGGTATTGTAAAAAAAGTCATTTTTATTTTTTTGAGCGAGCAATAGTAAATTGTTATAGGCTAATAGTGCTTGCTCTGTCAATTGTAATTCGGTAGCTGTATGTGCTTGCTTAGTAAACCATTCTAAAGCTTCCTCTTTTTTGCCAGTCATACTCGCATAGGAGCCTTTGTAGGCATATAATTGTAATAAAACCCCTGCACTTTCTGGTTTGTCTTTGTATTCTTTTGCTGTAATTGCAATACCTTTATTTAGTAGCTCCTCAATTTTTTCATCGTCTTTAAACTGAAATAAAAAACCTGCATAGACTAAATGTGCTGATGCCCAAAAGCTTCTGTTTCCAGTAGATTGTGTTACTTCAAGCATTTTTTGCCCCCACTGATTGAGTTTTGATTTGTTGTTTGCTCCAGCTGCTTCACCCATTTCAAACATACATCTTCTAAACTGCACTTGTGGGTCGGTAGGATTACCTTGTGTAGCGATTTGTTTATAGGCTCCTTTCAAATCAAAATTAGGGACTTGGAGTGTTTTAGTGACTATTTTTTTCTCAACCAGATACAATATATTTTCTGAATCTTCTTGATGTGTAACATAACCTATGTCATTAGGGAGTAAAGATAACGTTTCTTCAATCCAAATGTTGATGCCTTCTTCAGAACCAATAGAATGAGGCATAATTCCTATAAATAGTTTGGTGTCAGGTTTATTATCAAAAGCTTTGTAGCTAATAAGAATATCTTTCCAAAGTATTTTGTATGCATCATAATCTGTTGGTGTAATGTTAGAAAATCTTTCTTTGAAGGTTTCTAAATCATTCCATTGCCAACCTTGTTTTTTTGCTTCTTCTTCAAATTGGTTTAGCCATTGCTGAATAAGACTTATGGTGTATTTTTCTTTGTTTTCAAATGGATTAAAGAAGATTACAAAAGCATCTGTCGTAGCATTGTATTGCGAAGATTCTAATTTATAAAAACTATTCAGAAAAAAATAATCCTGCGCTTGGTATCGCCAACAAAAGATTCTTGCATTTGGATTTTCTTTTCTATTAGTAATCCAAATTTGTTGTAATCGTGTTATATTTTCAGCAATAGGATTATGCTCGCTCATAGTTTTAGTTTAAATTAAGCAGTCCTCCTTTTACATTTGTCATCGCTTTGCCATTAACATCTACAGTAGCATTAGCTTCTATATTTACTGTAGCTTTGGCTTTTATTTCTATTTTAGCAGCTTCACTTTCTACTAAACTATTACTTGTTGTTTTAACCGAAGTTGAACCGTTTATTGCGGCTTCTTTGGTTTCTATTGTAACCTTGTTTGTACCATTGAAGGTGATGGTTTCGCTTGCATCTATTTTAAAAGCTTTAGTGCTAAATGAAATTTCTTCTGGTGCGTGTACAGTAATTTTACCATTACCATCCAGTGTCCAAGTATTGCCGCTTGGATCTTCAACGTGTACACTACTTTTTGAATCATCAAGTATTATTTTTGTTCCAGAACGGCTTTGAATTACCTTTTTGTCATTTCCTGCGGTATGATGGTCAGATTTTCCTTTTCCGTTATATACTGCTCCTAGAACAAATGGTTTTTCTGCATTATTATCTTCAAAACCTATTAATACTTCTTCTCCTTTTTCGGGGATAAAATACATTCCCTTGCCGCCTCCTGCATGTGGATTTGTCATTCGTAACCAAGGTGATGTTTCTTCACGTTGCCAAGCAAATTTTACTTTTACACGTCCTAAACCTTTTGGGTCATTATTATCGGTTACTGTTGCAGGTTGTGTTCCTGATTGTGGGTAGGCTAACACCTGTGTATATGGAGGTGCTTGTACACTTGAAGGAACTGCTTCGAAGGTATTAAAGTATTTTCCTGTTTCGTCACAATAATGTTCGAGTTTTGTAACGATATATTCTCCAAAATATTGTTCTTTGATACCATCTGCTGGATTATTCGTAGGGGAGAAAGCAGGTTCTGTTACCTTTACTTTATCTCCTATACGTAAACCTGGTTCGTCACTTTCTGCATAAAGTGTAATTAAACTAGCCGCTTTGCTTTCTAATTGCATTTTTGCTCTATCAGATAAATGCGGCATCGCGCTACTTTCTGCTATTGGCTGAGAGTATAGATAAGTTCCTGACTCAGGAAATAATTTTTTTGACGCTTCAAAAACAGATCTTGCATATCCTTGTTCTTGATGATTAAGTTCAAGAGAAGAAATTTTTTGTGTTTCGGCACTACTAGGTTCATAGCCTACATATGAAAAACCTAGTGGTTGCGCTTTCATATCAATTCTTACACTATGTACATTGTTTCCATAATATAAATCGTATGTATCCCCTTTGTTTGGATCACCTAAAAATAATTCGGAACCATTAAAAAATAACCATTCGCCTTTTTTTTGTGCTAGTCGTTTTAAAAACGAAAAATCATTTTCATTATACTGAACCGTATATGATAGGGAAGAGCTATTTTTAGGAGCTATGTTGGTTTTTAGTAATTGCTTAGAATACTTATTGATTACTTCGTTAGCTATATCACCTATGCTTTTCTGAGTAAAAGATTGTATGTGCGGATTTCCTTCTAATAAAATGGTAGGACTGTATCCTTTGATTTGGATATAGCTTCTCACTCCAAACTCTCTCACTATTTCAGACTGAACAACAATTCCTTTAAAAAGTAAGGAACCACCCGTTTTTAAAAAGCTAGATTCGATAGTTACAAGTATAGGTTTTCCTATATAACTTTGAGATTTATCCACCGCTTGTTCTACAAACTCCCTAGGCATAGGTTGTATTAATGTGAAACTATGATGGTTGTTTATCTCTTGTTTGATTTTTAGTTCAGAGAAACGATAAAGTGTTTGACCGTCTATTTCTATTGATATTTTTGTACCTATAGGCATAAGAATAGTTTTTTGTAATTATTTGATATACCAAAGATAATCCAAGTTTGTGATATTAAAAAACAACATTTTTAAAATTTTATTGTTTAAAGAAGTAAACTTATGTTTAGTTTGAGTTTGTTGAAAAACCTATCAGGTGTAAAATTTGACAGGTGAGGATAAATACATTAATAAGCGCAAGGTGTTTTGTTTTTCTTGCATTTTAACTATAAATTGGGTCTGCTAAAAAACTAACTTAACGCAAATTAGTGCCAATTTTCACTCAAAATCCTCAACTTTAGTAATTTTTATAAGGTTTGAATTCATTTATAGCCTTAAAAGTGTAGCTCTAAAAATATTAATTGTAAAAATTGAATTATATAAGAGCAAGGTTTTTGCGGATGATTGTGTAAAAACCTTACACCAATAATAAAATTCAACTTCTAAACTACTGAATTTTATAAGAATCTGTGTTTTTCAATTGAACCTAATCGCTTGATTTTAAACTGTTACACCTGACAGGTGTAGTAAAAAAAACGAGTTTAAGAGCAGCTCCTAAAAAAAATGTAAATCCTTAACAGCTTGAGGGATTGTTTTTTAGTAAACCCTAGTTATTATTGGTTAACAAAAAAAACGCCACAAATTACAAATTTATAGTTTGTAATTTGTGACGAAGTCTAACGCTGAATTTAGATAGAAAACTAAATTAGGTCGTTTTTATTTTACTAAACCTCTTGAAATGACAATACGTTGGATTTCAGAAGTTCCTTCATAAATCTGAGTGATTTTTGCATCACGCATCATACGCTCAACGTGGTATTCGCTTACATATCCGTTTCCGCCGTGAATTTGTACAGCTTCTACAGTAACGTTCATAGCAGTTTCAGAAGCAAATAGTTTTGCCATAGCTCCAGAGTGAGAAATATCCTGACCCGCATCTTTTTCGCTTGCTGCTTTGAAACATAACATTCTTGCAGCAGTGATTTGTGTAGCCATATCTGCTAATTTGAAAGCAATGGCTTGATGTTGGAAAATTGGTTTTTTGAAGGCAACACGCTCTTGAGCATATTTTAAAGCTAGTTCATAAGCCCCTTGTGCAATACCTAAAGCTTGAGAAGCAATACCTATACGTCCGCCATTTAGAGTTGACATTGCAAAAGTAAAACCAAATCCATCTTCTCCAATTCTGTTTTCTTTAGGAACTTTTACATCAGAAAACATTAATGAATGAGTGTCAGAACCTCTAATTCCCATTTTCTTTTCTTTTGGTCCAATTGAGAATCCTTCCCAACCTTTTTCAACTATAAATGCGTTGATTCCTTTGTGACCTTTTTCTATATCAGTTTGAGCAATTACTAAATATGTTGAAGCAGAACTACCATTCGTAATCCAGTTTTTTGTCCCATTTAATAGGTAATGGTCACCCATATCTATTGCAGTAGTTTTTTGAGATGTTGCATCTGAACCAGCTTCAGGCTCAGACAAACAAAATGCACCTATTACCTCACCTTTAGCAAGAGGTACTAGATATTTCATTTTTTGTTCTTCTGTACAGTATTTTTCTAGTCCAGCACAAACTAATGAGTTGTTTACAGACATTATTACAGCTGCTGAAGCATCTACTTTAGCAATTTCTTCCATAGCTAATACGTAAGAAACGCTATCTAGACCAGCTCCTCCGTATTTAGGATCAACCATCATTCCTAAAAAGCCAAGTTCAGCCATTTTTTTTACTTGTTCAGCTGGGAAAGTAGAATGCTCATCTCTTTCAATAACTCCAGGTAATAATTCAGTTTGAGCAAAATCTCTTGCTGCTTGCTGAATCATCAATTGTTCTTCACTAAGGTTAAAGTTCATTGTATAATTTGTTTTGTTTCGGTATGTATTTTATTAAGTTTTCAAAGATAAGTATTTATACCAATTTTTCAACTAGATTAAGTAATTTTGAAATATGAATACACAGAAATATAACGTTGTTGGTGTAATGTCAGGTACTTCCTTAGATGGAGTCGATTTAGCACATATTATTTTTACAGTAGAAGATGGGAAATGGAATTTTGAAATTCTTGAATCGGAAACTGTTGCTTACACAGAAGATTGGGTAAATAAGTTGAAAAATGCGGTTAATTATTCTGAAAAAGAATTGATAACGCTTAACGAAGATTATACAGTTGAGTTGAGCACTATTATCTCAAACTTTATAGAGAGAAATAATCTTTCCAATATAGATGCGGTATGTAGTCACGGACATACTATTTTACACCAACCTCAAAATGGTTTTACATTGCAGATAGGGAATTTGCCAAAAATTTCTAAATTAATTCATCAGAAAGTAGTTTGTGACTTTAGAGTACAAGATGTTCAATTAGGAGGGCAGGGAGCTCCATTGGTGCCTATAGGTGACAGAATTCTATTTTCAGAATTTGATTATTGTTTAAATCTAGGAGGTTTTTCAAATATTTCATTTGAAGAAGATACAAGAAGAATTGCTTTTGATATTTCTCCAGTAAATACTGTTCTGAATTTTTATGCTAATAAGTTAGGGTTACAATATGATGAAGATGGTAATAAAGCTTCTGGTGGAGAAATTTGTGAAGATTTGCTTGTAGAATTGAATGAATTAGAATTTTATAAAAAAGCGTATCCGAAATCGCTTGGAATAGAGTGTGTTAATGCTGTTGTTTTGCCAATAATTGAAAAATACCCTATTGCGATTGAAGATAAACTTCGTACATTTGTAGAACATATTTCCACACAAATTTATCTTATTCTTACAAAAAAGGAAGGAAGAATTTTAATAACAGGAGGAGGAGCATACAATAAATTCTTGATAGCGACTCTTAGGCAAAAGCTTTCTAATATTGAGATTATAGTTCCTGATAAAAAAATTATAGAATTTAAAGAAGCGTTAATTTTTGCGTTGCTAGGAGTTCTAAAATTAAGAAATGAAATTAATGTATTATCGTCTGTAACTGGTTCAAAAAGAGATCATTCTTCAGGAATTATTTTTAACTAAAATTTTTGAGAAATAAGTTTTGGAATAAGATTTGCTGAACTATCTTTGCATCCCTAAAATTTACAATCAAAATGAAAAAATTAATTTTAACATTACTTATGTTGTCAAGTTTTTCTGTGCTATTTGCGCAAGAAAAAGTTGAATTAGAAGGCGTTACTATGCCAAGAACTATTAGCTATAATGGCAAAAAGGTTCAACTGAATGGATTTGGCGTTCGTTCAAAGATGTGGATGGATGTGTATGTGCAAGCATTATATCTGACTAATTTGTCTCAAGACGCTACTTATATTTTAGATAGTGAAACAGCTATGGCGATAAGAGTAGAAATCATTTCTTCTTTAGTTACTTCAAAAAAATTGTCTAAAGCATTAAATAAAGGACTTATAAAGTCAGTAGGAGGAGAAGAGAATTTAAGACCAATTCAAGCTTCTGTTACTAAGTTGGATGAGTTAATGAATCTAGAACCAACAAGACAAAATGATGTTTTTATATTAGGATACAATCCAGAAGATTCATCAATAATGATTTATAAAAATGACGTTTTAAGAGGTAAAATAAATGGAGGAAAAGAGTTTAAGAAAGCTTTTTTCGGAATTTGGTTATCTCCAGATCCTGTAGATAAAGACCTTAAAAACGATTTATTAGGAATAGGTAATTAAGAAATATCAATACCATTTTAAAGTTGTGCAAATTACATTACATTTGCACAACTTTTTTATTTAAATAATAATACTTATGAAATTGTCATTAGTTTTTTGAACGATAAAATAACTACTAAGACAATGCATATGTTACTTATAACAAACAAAATTTAAACTTATGAAAGAGCTTTTAAAGAAATTTGAAAATAAAGAACCTGAAGTAGTATTTCATTGGAAAGATCCAGAAACAGAAGCAGAAGGATGGACAGTTATCAATTCGTTGCGCGGTGGTGCCGCTGGGGGTGGTACACGTATGCGCAAAGGGTTAGATATGAATGAAGTGTTGTCGTTAGCTAAGACTATGGAGGTGAAATTTTCAGTTTCTGGACCTGCAATTGGAGGTGCTAAATCAGGGATTAATTTTGATCCATTCGATCCAAGAAAAGAAGGAGTACTTCAACGTTGGTACAAAGCTGTTTCTCCACTTTTAAAAAGTTATTATGGAACAGGAGGAGATTTGAATGTTGATGAAATTCACGAAGTAATCCCTATGACAGAAGAATGTGGTGTTTGGCATCCACAAGAAGGAGTTTTCAATGGTCATTTTAAGCCAACAGAAGCTGATAAAATTAACCGCATAGGACAATTACGTCAAGGTGTAGTAAAAGTGATTGAAAATACAAGTTTTTCTCCAGATATATTGAGAAAATATACAGTTGCTGATATGATTACAGGTTATGGCGTTGCACAAGCTGCACGTCATTATTATGATATTTATGGTGGAACTGTAGTAGGTAAAAAAGCAATTGTACAAGGTTTTGGTAATGTAGGTTCGGCAGCGGCTTTTTATTTAGCAGAAATGGGAGCAAAAGTTGTTGGAATTATAGATAGAGACGGTGGACTAATTAATGAAAACGGATTTACTTTTGAAGAAATCAGAACACTATTCTTAAATAAGGACGGAAACAAATTAGTTTCTGATAAGATGATTCCTTTTGAAGAAATCAATGCTAAAATTTGGTCTATAGGTGCAGAAGTTTTTGCTCCATGTGCAGCATCAAGATTAGTGACAAAAGAGCAAGTTGATAGTATGGTAGCTTCTGGTTTAGAGGTGATTTCTTGTGGTGCTAATGTACCTTTTGCTGATAAAGAAATTTTCTTTGGTCCTATTATGGAAGAGACAGATAGCAAAGTAAGTTTAGTTCCTGATTTTATTTCAAATTGCGGAATGGCTCGTGTATTTGCTTATTTTATGGAACGCAAAGTTCAAATGACAGATGAGGCTATTTTTAATGATACTTCCGAAGTTATTAAAAAAGCAATTCAAAAAACATTTGATGCAAGTTCAGATAAAAAGAATATTAGCGCAAGAGCTTTTGAGATTGCTTTGAAACAATTAGTTTAAAATAATAAAAAAAATTGCTCTTTAGAGCAATTTTTTTTTATCTTTTGTGTTTAAATTTAGAAAGGGAAAAAGAAACTACATGAAGAATAAAAGTAAAGCAATACAATTGCTATTTGAGTTTATTCCGTTACCATTACTATTGATGGTTGTTTTTGTTATAGCTTTTTTTGTTTTATTAATAAATTTAAAAAAAATTGATATTTCAGATAAAAAAAGGTCACTTATTGTGACTATTTATACCTATTGTGCTTTATTACTTATCTTGTTGACAATACGTTTTTGGCCGCCAGCAAGCACTAAGGATCTAGCTATGTTAGCTGGAGGTGGTGGCGGAGGTGGTGTCACGATAAATTTTGGGAATAGCGATTTTGGTTCAGGTAAAGATTTTCAAAGTGAAGAATTGGATGTTAAAACAGTTAAGACTGTTGCTTCACAAACAGAACCGGATGAAGATATAATTTCAGAGGATAGTGATGCTGCAGATGCCGTAGCTATCCCTAAAAAAAATACACCTGTAAAAGTTGAAAAACCTAAAGTAAAAATTGATCCAAAACCTGTTATTGAATCAAAACCTAAAGTCTCTAAAAATACTAATGATGCCTTGTCAAGTATATTAGGTGGTTCTAAAAAAGGAGGGGATGGTGATGATGCTCATTCAGGAAATAAAGGTAAAACAAACGGGAGCTTAGGTTCTAACGATTACTACGGAAGCGGAGGCTCTGGAGGTGGTAAAGGTGGCGGAAATGGCACAGGAAATGGAACGGGAGTAGGAAATGGTTCGGGTTCAGGTTCTGGAGGTGGAACTGGTAGTGGAAGCGGTGGAGGTTCAGGTTATTCCTTAGGTAACCGAAAAGCATTGTCTAAACCACAGCCTAATTATACCTGTAACGAAGAAGGTAAAGTGGTGGTAGAAGTTACGGTAGATAAAAATGGTAATACTATTAGTGCTAATCCAGGTATAAAAGGCACTACAAATACAGCCTCTTGCTTATTACAACAAGCTAAAATTGCAGCTATGAATACTAAATGGCAATCAAGTGCGGATGCCCCCGAACGACAAGTGGGTAAGATAGTTTATATGTTTAGTTTGAATTGATGAAAAGTCAATTAAAGTAAGAAATAAGGCATAATTTTTGATGTTTTTAAAAAACTCCTTTTAATATTTTCATTTATGAAATTTCTATTTTTTGGAATAATTAGTACATTATTCCTTTTTTCGTGCAACAATAATCATAAGGTTGAACACGTAGAACGCGCTTTTTATTATTGGAAAGGTAATAATTCGCTAAGTACCATTGAGGAAGAAGAGCTTAGTAAGCTTCGAGTCCAGAAATTATATGTGAAATTATTTGAGGTCGATTATAGTGAAGTTAGAGGTAATTATCCTTTTGAAAAAAATAAAATTTATAGTTTACCAGATTCATTAAAAATTGTTCCAACAATATTTATAAAAAATGATATTTTTCAACACAACAATGAAAAATCATTAGATGTACTAGCAGACAATATTGTATTTTTAATTGATAAATACAGTAGAGAGAATTATAATAAAACGAAGAGAGAATTTGAATATGACGAAATTCAAATAGATTGTGATTGGACAAAATCTACTAAAGACAAATATTTCTATTTGCTTAAAAAGATTAAAGAACTTTCAAAAAAACAACTGAGTTGTACACTTCGCCTGTACGCTTACAAATTTACTGGTGAGATGGGAGTTCCTCCTGTAGATAAGGTTACTTTGATGTGTTATAACTTAATAAAGCCACTTACACAGAAAAGTAAAAATTCAATTTTAGATATCGATGAAATGAAAAAGTATCTAGATACAGATAAGTCTTATCCTATACATTTAGATATTGCACTTCCTGTTTTCTATTGGGCACAATTGTATCAGAACAATCAATTTGTGGAGCTTTTAGAATTGAGTACAAAAGAAGTAAAAGAATTTGCAAAAGAAACAAGTCCATTATGGTATCAAGTTGAAAAAGATACCAGTTTTAATTATGGTGAGACTTACATAAAAAGAGGAGACCAAATTAAAAGCGAAGAGATTTCAACTCAAACGATTAACGAAGCTATTTCGTTTATAAAAAAGCATGTTAAGTTTGATAAAGAAACCACAATTACATTATTTGATTTAGACGAAAAAACATTTAAGCAATATACCAATGAAGAAATTAGTCTTTTTTACGATTCTTTTACTAAGTAATGTGTCAAAAACAATTGCTTGTGGTTATTCTCCCGAAGGAGAAGATATAAGATATTCGTTGTTTCTACCAAAATATTTTAATTATCAGGATTTTAATGCTTTTAATTATAATTCACAGTCATTCGGTTTTGATTTTGTTGATGATAATGAATACGCATCAAATGTTTACGATTGGTATCAATTTACAAAAGAGAAAGTTTCTTTAGAATCAATTAGTAAATGTTTGAATGAGTTTACTGTAAATGATATTTCTGCCAGTTCGAAAAACGAGTTTCTTCAATATTTATATAAAAATAAACTGCAAAATGTAATTGATTATTTAATTACAGCCAAAAAATGTGAAGAGATAAATACATTTGATTCTGAGGACGAATGGGAAAGAGAAACTGAAAGCAAAAATGTTAATACATCTAATTTTTTAATCAGACTAAAGAAAAAAATAGAAGCAGAAAAGAGTGACTATATTAAAAGAAAGTATGCTTTTTTAATCATAAGATATGCATACTATTCGGGTAATTTTGATATAATTCAAGATTTTTTCAATACTTATTTTAAAAATGGTCAAAGAGATTATTTATACTACTGGAGTTTATATTTTAATTGTTTTAAGAGTCATAATGAAGTGGATATAGCTAATGTTATG
This sequence comes from Limnohabitans sp., assembly GCA_030053945.1. Lineage (GTDB taxonomy): Bacteria > Bacteroidota > Bacteroidia > Flavobacteriales > Flavobacteriaceae > Flavobacterium. The sequence continues at coordinate 27,283 of JASGCW010000030.1, read as the reverse complement.
GCTAACAGTGTAGAAAAAAAATATGCAGCTTATCATTATTTTTATTATGATTTTAATTTGAAAAAGGCATTGACATTAATAAAAACTAAAGAAGATATTGCAAATGTTTATGCTTATGCTAGCTTACAAAAACAGGATCCAAGTTTAGAATATTTAAAAATGATCTATCAAAATAGTAATAAATCTAGAATTCTGAGTTTTTTACTGTTACGAGAAATAAATAAAATTGAAGATTGGGTTTACACACCCTATTATACTAATTATCTTCCCTCTATTGAATTTTTGGATAATTGGTATGATGATGAAATGAAATATTCTACTAATTCTTTGCGTAAACGTTCGGAAGATGATAGATTGTATGCGTTACAGGTTTTAAATTTTGTTAATAGTGTTGATTTACGTAAAGTTGAAAACCCCGTTTTATGGAAATCTGCTCAAATTCAATTGCTTTTTATGACTAAAAAGTATGATGAATGTTTGAATAAAATAAGAACTTTTGAAAAAGAATATGCTAAAGATAAATCATTTGAACAAATAGAAAGGTTAAAAGCCATCTGCATAACTGCTAACCAAAGTTTTGGGAATGCTATTGTTAAAGAGGAAATAAGACCTATAATTCTCAAATATAAAAAAGATAAATTATTTTTATTTACAGTTGGAAGAGAATTAGAGTTTAGAGGTAATTTATCACAAGGTATTGCACTTATTTCGCTAAATAGTTCTGGAGATAACTGGGAATATTACAAAAGTTGGAGAGGGAATCGTCTTAAAACATCTGGAAATCTAAAATATTTTTATGATTACTTTGATTATTTAGATTTTGTTTACGGTGCAAATGAGTTACAAGTGGTTGTCAACGATTTGAATCCTAAAAAGTTTGATGATTTTGAAACTGAATTATATTCACAGCTAATTAAAGATAAAAACTATTTAACAGATTTATTAGGAACTAAGTATTTACGTGAAAATAGATTAGCTGAATCAGAAAAAACTTTTAAATCAATCGAAGAAAAATATTGGTATCAAAATTATAATGCTTGGGAAAGAGATAAATATGATGAATACTATGGTTTTGAAGAAAATCCTTTTTACGATTTTAAGCATACTGAAAATTTCATACCACATACAGAAAAATATTTTGTAAATAAGTTATCAGTCGTTGAACATCTTAATAAGTATTTAAAATTAGCAAATAGTCCTAATCAAAAAGACAAAGATTATTATTGTTTTTTAATTGCTAACTGTTATTATAATATGACACAATACGGTCATTCTTGGATGATGAGAAGGTTTGAATCGACCTATGCAAGTTATAAGCCAGGTAGAAATGACTCTTATGTAGATGAGTTAGAATATAGAAATTGTGATTTAGCAATCAAATATTATAAATTAGCTTATGACAATGCAAAGACAGAAAAATTTAAAGCTTTATGTATAAAGTTTCTTTCGAAGTTAGAACATTCAAGACTTTATAATTTGAATGAAAAAACAGATAAGATGAGTTATGAAGATTATTCTAATATGATATTGTCTAAAAACAAATACTACCAATTGTTTACAAATAAATATAGTGAATATGAAGGAGATTTGTCTAGTTGTAATGATTTAGACGAATATTTCAAAGCAAGAAGGTAAAGAAAATCCCAAATTCAAAAAATGAGTTTGGGATTTTTGTTTTTCGAGTTTCTGATTGTCTAAGTTGTATTAAGTTTAAAAGCATTCAAAAGGAGTGCAAAAAATATTTCTTAACGTATCTATTTTTATTGACTTTGTTTCTTTTGTCTCGTAATTCTTAAAATAAAGTTGATTTCTATATATCTTAAAAGGGAGGTCTGAAGGTAAATTCATATAATATTTAAAAACCTTTCTTTTTATAGAAACAAAAATTAATTGACTATTTCCTTTGCCTCCAAGGTTAAGAAAAGAAGTGAAAACTTTTAATGAATTATTTTTTTTTGTTTTGATGCTTCCTAGATAAATTATTTTTTGTTTTACAGAATTGTCTTTGTTATTCTTGAAAAGATAAATCTTCATCTTGGTTAAGTTTTTACTTTTTGAGAAACTATAAAAATCATTAACAATTTGTGCTGAAGCATAATTATAGAGGAATAAAACTGAAATTATGAATAACGAGAAATAGCTTTTGTTTTTTATCATATTAAATACCCCTTTAAAGTATATGGAATTTGATTTAGATTGTTTCAAATAAAAAATAAATTCCCAATATTAAGTTTTGCATTTGGCATAGGTTATTCTACTTACTCGCACTCGTAGCAATCACAAACTTCAAATTGTTTTTTACACCTATTTGCAATACATCAACCAAGTCTTGAACTTGCAAGTTATACGGAATACGAACAACTACAGCCTGTTCTTTGTTGTCGCCAATTTTAGTTAATAACTGTTTTTCCAATTCTTCAAACGGAACTTCTTGTTTGTCAAGATAATATTTTTTTTCTTCAGTTACAGACAAACTAACCAATTGTTTGTTGGTTTTCTCATTGTTTTTCGATTTCGGTAACGTCATCTTAATCACATTCGGATTAGCTAACGTGGAGATAATCAAGAAAAACAGTAACAAGAAAAACATAATGTCGCTCAACGAACTCGTAGCGACTTCAGCTTCAAATCGTTTATTTCTTCTTATCGGCATTTGGTCTCTGGATTATGTTAACAAATTCTAACACGTGACGTTGCATATTCAGCGAATAGTTGTCTATCATACTATTGTATAAGTGATATGCTGAGTAAGCGACAATACCTACCACCAAACCAGCACCACTACTAATCATTTTTTCATATAAACCACCTGATATATTTCCAATACTAATATTTTCTGTTACCGAAATGCTGTAGAAAATTTTGATTACTCCCGAAATAGTTCCAATAAATCCAAGTGTAGGCGCGATACCAGCAATCAATCCGAGTGTTGCGAGTTTTTTCTCCATTTCGCCAATTTCAATATTAGCTACTTTTTCCATATTCGATTCAATTTCAGCAATGGGTCTTCCTATAGTTTGAATACCTTCTTTGATAACATTTGCTGAGGCTGCACCATCTCTTTCGGTTGCAGTAATCGCTAAATCTATATTGCCATTATTCAGGTGTGTTCGAATGTCTTTTAAAAGATGAGGATCGTGTTTTGTAGCTTTCTTAATGTATAAATACCTTTCAATAATAACATAAATGGTGTAAAAAAGTAAAGCCGCAATAGGTATTAAGAAAAAACCACCTTTAAAAATAAATTCTAAAACAGAAATTTCCTTTCCAGGAACAACATTTTGTACCACTGCTCCAGCTGCATTAGCAATGCTGTCAGTAGATTGTGGGGCTTGTAAAAAAAATCCAATCATAAATAATTCGTTTTAACCAAAATTTTATTTCAATTTTGCATAAAGATATAATTCTACTATATAAAACTGAAATTTTTAAGTTTTATTTTAGAAATAGTGATTATAATGCCAAAAAAAATGACATATCAAGAAACCATTCAGTGGATGTTTGCTCAATTACCTATGTACCAACAACAAGGAGCGAGCGCGTATAAAAAGGATTTGACTAATACTATTTTACTGGCTAATCATTTAGGAAACCCAGAAAAACACCTGAAAAGTGTTCATATCGCAGGAACAAATGGAAAAGGTTCTACTTCTTCAATGATTGCTTCAGTCTTACAGGAAGCAGGGTATAAGGTAGGGTTATATACCTCGCCACATCTTAAGGACTACCGCGAACGTATTAAAATTAATGGACAAATGATTTCGGAAGATTTTGTAGTTAATTTTATCCAAGATAATAAAACTTTCTTTGAAGAAAATAGTTTGAGTTTTTTCGAAATGACTGTTGGATTAGCTTTTGATTACTTTGTGAAAGAAAAAGTTGATGTTGCAGTCATTGAAGTAGGAATGGGAGGAAGGCTTGATTCTACTAACATTATTACTCCACTAGTTTCGGTAATTACAAATATAGGTTTAGATCATACTCAGTTTTTAGGAAATAGTCTTCCTGAAATTGCTTTTGAAAAAGCGGGTATTATAAAACCGAATGTGCCCGTTGTTATTGGTGAATATGTGCCAGAAACCAAAGAGGTTTTTATGACAAAAGCTAAAGAAAGTAATTCAAGTTTATTTTTTGCCTCCGATTTAATTACCGAAGACTACCCTTGTGTATTATTGGGCGATTATCAGTTTCATAATAAAAAGACAGTTGCGCAAACAATCAAAGTTTTGCAGAATGATTTTCCTACTACTGAACTGCATTTGAAAAATGGACTTTTAACTGTGGTACAAAACACAGGTTTGTTAGGTAGATGGCAACAAATTAATTTAAATCCAAAAGTAATTTGTGATACGGCCCATAATAGCCACGGATTGAAAATTGTCTTGAATCAAATCCAAAAAGAAGAATTCGAAAATTTATTTTTCGTTTTAGGAGTAGTTAATGATAAAGATTTGGATGATATTTTACCTCTTTTTCCTAAAGATGCCTATTATTTTTTCTGTAAACCAAATGTTCCTCGCGGATTAGATGTAAAAAAATTACAAGAGAAAGCAGAATCTTTTGGATTAGTGAATAATGAATTATGTAATTCTGTTTCAGATGCTTATCGTAAATCATTAGCTAAATCAGGAGTTAATGACTTTATTTATATAGGTGGAAGTACCTTCATTGTTGCAGAAATTGTATAATTTTTTTTATTTTTTTTGTTTAATTCCCGAAAAACATATTATATTTGCACCCACAATAACAGAAGATATACTTCGATTGTTATTGGGCGATTAGCTCAGCTGGTTCAGA
>JASGCW010000030.1:0-22386 GCA_030053945.1 Limnohabitans sp. | reverse complement strand
GCACCTCGTTTACACCGAGGGGGTCAGGGGTTCGAATCCCTTATCGCCCACAAAAATAAATACTGATAAAAGAATTATCGGGCGATTAGCTCAGCTGGTTCAGAGCACCTCGTTTACACCGAGGGGGTCAGGGGTTCGAATCCCTTATCGCCCACAAAAGCACTCAATTAGAGTGCTTTTTTTTGTTTTAGATCTGTCAGGTTTTCAAAAATCGGCTCGCGAGCCGTTCTCTAAGTGTCGAAGCACCATCTTCCATCACCCATCTTCCATCACCCATCATCCAACGTCCATCACCATCATCCATCATCCATCATCCATCATCCATCATCCATCATCCATCTTCCATCTTCCATCACCCATCACTCTTCCAGCTCAAACTAAAAAGAGTCTAGTAATTGATAAGTTGGTATCTAAATTTGAAAACTCAAATTCAAGTTTTTTTAAGTTACTTTTCGCTCTGATAAGCTTATTTTATTAAAAACAAGCAGCTTTTAAATAAGAAAAAACCTATAAAATAGTTTTTGATATGTATTTTATCGATTTTTAAATTGGTTTTATCGATTTTTTTTGTAAATTAGTTTTGTTCTTTAATTTTATTAGTTTATATTTTGTTTTATTTGATTTGTTAGGAAAACGCTTTATACTCCCATAATAAAGCGTTTTTTTATGTGTTAATTTCTAAGTCTTTTATATAATCTTCGTTTTCGTAGAAAAACCTTTCAAATGCATCCATATTTTCATAAAAGAAATCAAAGATAGTTTCCCAAGTATTTTTGTTGTTTATACTTATACCATCTCTTTCGACCCATATTCTACTTATAATCTTTCCAGATTCTAAGTAAAAATTACGCTCAAAGATTGCTTCGGCTAAGTAGTCTTCTAGTAAGATAGTTTTTAAAGATTCTATTTTCTCAAAATATATTTTACGTTTTTCTTCATCACGTGGTTCGATGTCAAGCAAAACTTGAGCTTTCTTGTTATCTACATAAAATTTGAAGCTTACATCTTTGATTTTTGTATTGTATAATAACCATTTGCGTGGGTAAGCTTCTGCAAATTTTGTCCAAAATTCTTTTTTAATTCTAATGCTTTCTTCTTTACTGAACATATTGTGGATTTTCCTAAAATTGTTTTATCTAAAAAAATAATTTAACTTTATAGAATTGATTACTTAAAAAGTAATAAAAACTAAAGTTAAACTTTGAAAAAAATGGAATTTTCTGAATTTTTAAAATATGTTCCAAAAATACTAAAAGAATCTCTTCCAGCCATAGAAGCTCATATAAAAATGGTTCCTCCTGAGCGATTGGAATCATTGCATAATCAAAGTTTTTCTAATACTATACCTAGAAGGGCTGCTGTATTGATGTTGCTTTACCCTAAACAAAATATGACACATATGGCGCTTATTGTAAGAAATTCTTATCCTGGAGTTCATTCTTCTCAGATAGCGTTTCCAGGAGGTAAAGTAGAAAAATTTGACAAAGATTTAGCTGATACAGCATTGCGAGAAACTGAAGAGGAAATAGGAATTGCAAAAGAAAAAATAACTGTTCTTAGAGCTTTTAGTGAAGTCTATATACCTCCAAGTAATTATTTGGTTTCTCCATTTTTAGGTTTTACAGAAAATGAACTCCAGTTTACTCTTTGTCCTGATGAGGTTTCAGATATAATAGAGCTTCCTTTGACTAGTTTTTTAGATGAAAGTATAATTGTAAATGTTACAATGAGTACTTCTTATGCGAATAATATTGATGTTCCTGCATTTCAAATAGGTAATCACCTAGTTTGGGGAGCTACAGCTATGATGATGAGTGAGTTAAAAGAAATAATCAAAAAAGTCATATAAATATTAACCTTTTTCTAACTTTGTTGACTATTATTTAATAAAAAAAATGGGATTATTTAAGACCAATCCGTTTGGACATATTCTTTTTATCAAGAGATGGTTAATTAGAATCTTTGGCGCACTCACACATAGTAGGTATAGAGGATTTAACCAATTAAAGATTGATGGTTCTGAAATTATTAGAGCATTACCAGACAAAAATGTACTTTTTATTTCCAATCACCAAACGTATTTTGCTGATGTTGTGGCTATGTTTCACGTTTTTAATGCTAGTCTCAAGGGACGTGAAGATAACATTAAGAATGTGGGTTACTTATGGGATTCGAAGCTTAATATTTATTATGTAGCGGCAAAAGAAACGATGCAGTCAGGTTTGTTGCCTCGAATTTTAGCTTATGTAGGCGCAATTACAGTAGAAAGAACCTGGAGAGCTGACGGTAAAGATCTTAAAAAAGAGGAACAAAAGGAGGTTAATTTTAACGATACCGAAAATATACGAATTGCTTTAGAAGACGGTTGGGTAATTACTTTTCCGCAAGGGACGACTAAATCGTTTAAACCAGTACGTAAAGGGACAGCTCATATTATCAAACAACACAAACCTATCGTAGTTCCTATTGTCATAGATGGTTTTAGAAGGTCATTTGATAAAAAAGGCTTAATGCCAAAAAAGAAAGGAATATTGCAATCATTTACTATAAAAGAACCTTTGCAAATTGATTATGATAATGAATCTATTGAAGAGATAGTAGAAAAAATAGAATATGCAATAGAGCAACATCCATCATTTTTAAAAGTGCTTTCTATAGAAGAAATACAAGAACAAGAAGAATTGAATAAGCAAAGAAAATGGAGGCAAAACTAGTACTTTTTTAAATTTATTACTATTTAAAATAACAGAGTACACATTAAATAAATACTAAAAGTAATCCCGAAGCTTCGGGATTGTTATTTGTATTTTAAATTTTTTAGAATTCTATTTTTTCTAATTCGTGATAATTTTTCTTCAGTCTTTTTAGAAGGAATCCGTAAATAAGACGATAAAATAAAATAAAAAGACCAATAAAAATAGCTAGAACAATTAAATAAATACCAATGATTAGTATATAGCCTATATTAGAGTTGTTGTTTACTTTGTTTATTAATTTGCTGATATTTGGGTCATATATTATTTGAGAAATCATTACAATTATAAAACTTAAAGTAATCATTCCTAAATTATACCAAACATAAAATTTTACAGTTTTTCGGGTTTCTAAAATACTTTTTAGAAGTTCTTTTACACTATCCGTAGTATTTATTCTTTTGTAGTTGTGATAAAATTTATATATAAAGAAAAGAATTACAATATAATTTATAACAGTCAAAATTACAATTTGTTTTTTTATGTGATAAGAGTCTAAAAGTTTAAAAAATTCATCATCATTAAAGAAAAAATTCAATCCTGACCAAAATATAATTTCAATAAGACTTATGATAAATATCCATTTTACTGCCGAAGAGGAGTTTTTATGCAACATCGCATAAATTTTTTCTTCCGAAACTTTGGGAAAATTTTCGGTTTTGTTCCAATTCTTTTTTAATAAATCCAATTCTTCCATTTGTATTTCCGTTATCGTTATGGATTAATAATTTGTTTTAATTTTGTTTTCACGCGATTCATTTTTACCCTTGCGTTTACTTCACTAATACCTAAGGTTTCTGATATTTCTGAGTAGTCTTTGTCTTCTAGATATAAAAAAACTAGTGCTTTCTCAATGTCATTCAATTGCTGAACCGCTTTGTATAATAATTTTATATGCTCCTCTTCTTCATAATTATATTCTTCTTGCATCACAAAATGTCTGCCAGTTTCAAATTCGATGGTATTGACATTTTTAGATGTTTTTCGATATAATGTAATGGCGGTGTTTAATGCTACACGATACGCCCAAGTAGAGAATTTACTCTCACCTCTAAATCTTGGAAACGCTTTCCAAAGCTGAATCGTTATTTCTTGAAATAAATCGTTGTGTTCGTCCTCATTTTGAGTATATAGCCGACAAATCTTATGAACAATGTTCTGATTTTCTTTGAGTTGGTTTACAAACGATTTTTCTAATTCAGTACTCATATAAGAGTTAGTAGTAATTAAGTTTGTTTTGTTACAAATAAAATAAGAATTCTATATGATAAAATTATAATTTTTAAATTGTTTGAATAAGAGAGTGTTATGACTTTTTATTCTAAATTTTTTAAAATCATCCCAACCTTTTTGCTTTTTAAGTCCTCTTTAAAATAAACCCCTAACTAATTTGTTTGTTATGAAGTTTATTTATCTATTTCTATTGTTATCTAGTATTTCATTTGCTCAGGAAACTTTTACTTATACAGGAGTTGTGTCTGATTCTAGCGGTCCTATACCCGGAGCTAATGTTACAGTGAAAGGCGAATCAAAAGGTGTTTCGACTGGTTTTGATGGTAAATATTCCATTAAGGTTAAAGAAGGTGATGTACTGGTAATTTCTTATATGGGAATGAAAGATGTGACTTTAAAAGTTACTAAAAATCATATGAAAAAAGGTGTTTTATTGAAAAGTTCAATGAATACTGCCATAAAGAAAGTTGAAAAAACCATAGCAGTTCAAACTTTAGTTAGCAAGGATTACCAACTTGAAAAAGAGGAAAAAGATACTTTACTACCTGTTAAACCTTCTGGAAGCTATTTTTTCTATGATAATCAATATCGTTTTGGTGATTTGCAAAAGATAACTAAGGGATTAAATAAAGTTTATCATCTTCAATCAGGTCATGATTTTCTACGAATTTATTTTGAAGCCAATCTTCAAACTACAATAACAACTCCATTTACACTGCCTCAATATCAAAATACGTATGCACAAGGCAGAAGTATCAATGGAAATTTGACCTACCAAAGCCCACAATCAAATGAAATTTTTAGTTGGGGACCTAATGTGAATACTTTGGAGTATTCAAATATAAATTCACCATATTATACTCAAGGAGAAATAGTAACCAAAGGCAACGGCAATGGAAAAAGTGTCAAATTATATGATGAAAATGATTTTTATAAGCCTTATGTTAATTATCGATACAGTATTAGTTCAACGATTAAAAATAATAACAACGAATACTTTAAATTTTTGTGTAGTTTCAATCAAGATAGAAGTTTTCTAGAAAATGTTAGAAATTCTAGTTGGACAAGCTCTATTAATACGTTCAAAAATTTAACCAAAAAATGGGCACTAAAAACTAGTTTTTCTTATGATTATAACAAAGATAATTTTAGTCAGTCCAATTTTGGTTGGACTAAAGTAATGTATGCAAATGCAATTCGACCAATACATTTTAATCCGCAAGATAATTTGATTTTAGCAGATGGCACAGTTCGTAATTATTCCAAATTTGAGAATAATCCCTATTTCTTACTTAATTATAATCAAGATACAAGTACCAGTAATCAATTTTCAGGTTTATTGGATATGAAATATAAGTTTAATGATAGTTATTTGAATTTTATTGTTTCTGGACAACAGTCAAATTTGGAAAATACGAATGCTTTGCTTCCTAATGCGGCATTAGTTACTACACCTAGTTTTGATACACGAAATGAAAAATATAGTATGTTTAACGGCACGGCTATATTTAACACGCAAATAGAATACAAAACAACCTTAGAAGGCCGACTTCAATTTACTAATCAAAATAGGACTTTATTTCGCAATTTTTACAACGGATATACCTCTGTTTTGAATTTTCCTAATGATGGTGTGATTTCAAATGCTGTTTATAATCATCAAAGTAGAAATGAAGCTTCAGTTTATGTGGAAGCTAAGCATAAGTTTGAAGATGTTTTTGGTTATTATAATGATTCGCTAGAGTTTACGGGTAATACTTCCTTAACAATTTCTTCTACACTTTTGGATAAAACAAGATACACAGGGAATTTAGGTATGAATCTTAAAAATATATTTAATTCAAGAATTGATTTGGTTTCCAGCTATAACTATAATCAAATGGAACCTTCGTTACAAAACAATAATTTGAATTTTAATAGTTTGCGTTATGCATTAAAAGATGTTAATAGCTTATATAATTCCCAAGAATTGTTTACCTCGCAACAAACTATTCCTACTACCGAGAAACAATTTCGAGTAGGAGCAGAAGCAAATTTTTACCGATGGAATTTTTCTATGGAATGGTTTACTAAAAAAGTAACCGATGTGTATGCTCCTGTAGTACAAAATAAGATTTATCAATGGCATCCTGCTTTTGATTTTCAGCAAAAGGGTATTGAGATTGATGTAAAGAAAACATTCTATTTTAGATATACTAATAATAATTATTACTCAGTTGCTTTAAATTTTGCAACTTATAAAAATAAAGTAACAGCTATAAAAACAGGACAAAATGTGTTACCTATTGCTGGTTTTGGTGATATGTATAAAGGCTATGTCGAAGGGCAACCTTTAGGGGTTTTAATAGGTTATGGTTATGCTCGTGATGCAAACGGACAAATGATTATTGGGGCAGATGGCTTCCCTTTACAAGACAACCAACCGAGAATTTTAGGGAATCCTAATCCTGATTTTAATGTCGGATTTGATCACGTTATAAAATTCAATAAAATAACAGTTAATCTAACCTTCGATTGGCAAAAAGGTGGCCAAATGTGGAACGGAACCGAGCAAGTGTTAGACTATTACGGAAAATCAGCTAAAACGGAAACCGAAAGGAATCTAACTGGCTATGTTTTTTCTGGGGTGACTACTTCGGGGGCTGTAAATACTACACCTGTGAGTTTTTACGATCCGCAATTACCAGTAGAACAAAATAGATGGGTTCGTTATGGTGTTACAGGAACATCAGAAGATAATATTATAGACGCTAGTTATTTTAGATTAAATAATGTTAAAGTTACTTATGACGGAAGTTTTAGAAATTCAAGAGCATACACTTACCAAATTTCAGTCTTTGCGAACAATGTCTTTATCATTTCAAAAAATAATTCGGCATTTATCAATAATCCGCTATTCAATAGTGTAGAAACAACAGGTTTACAATTTTTTAATTCTCCATTAGCATTCCAATCGGGTATTGCTGTTAACATTAAATTTTAATATTATGAGACGTATTTTATTTTCCCTATATATTGTATTGTTGTTGGTAACTAAATCTTTTGGGCAACAATTGTTGCAAAATGCAAACCAATTTTATAAGCTTAATCCTTCCGAAAAAATCTACGCCCAATTTAATAATGTGTTGTATCTACCGGAAGAAACGGTACATTATAAAATATATTTGGCAAAGGCGAATAATAAGCCTTCCACACTTAATGATTATGTATATGTGGATATTTTGGATGGGAGTAATAAAAAATTGACTTCGCAAACCTATCTTACTACTAATGGTTATGCCGTAGGTTCGTACAGTATAGGTAAAGATAGTCCTGCAGGTATGTACAAATTACGTGCATATACTCATTATCAAGAAAATTTGAAAGAGGCGGTTTTCGAAAAAACTTTTTTTGTTCAAAAAACGGTAACCCCTCGTTTCTTGATGACTTTAGAATTTCAAAAGAAAGGTTATGGGAAAGGGGATGTAGCTAAAGCTGATTTTTCTTTGAAAGATCTAGATAATAAACCTTTGTCTAATATTGAAGTAAGTTTTGATGTTTTTCTGGCAGGAAGCAAACTAAATACTGCAACTTTTAAAACTGATGCTACAGGTAAAGCCGTAATCCAATTTGGGTTGCCAATAGACTTGAAAACGAATGACGGAATTATAAACGTACTCGTTAATTATGATAATAAGCAAGAATCTATTACGCGTTCTATTCCTATTCAATTGGATTTTGTCGATCTTCAGTTTTTACCAGAAAGCGGTCAGTATATACAAAATCAAGAAAGTAAATTGTTTTTTATTGCCAAAAATGAATTTGGTTTACCCTTAGATGTTTCAGGTGTAATTGTAGATGAACAAGGAAACGAGGTGAGTACTTTTTCTTCTTTTCACGACGGGATGGGAAGTTGTTTGTTGAAAGCTTCAACAGAGAAAAGGTATTTTGCCAAAGTAACTAGACCTTTTGCTTCTGAAAAAATGATCGAATTGCCTAAAGCATTGCCACAAGGATTTATGTTAACTAGTGCCGATGAAAATCCTACTGCCATCAGAATTTTTAGTTCAAAAGAGGTAAAAGCACAATTATGGTTTCGTACGACCGAAAAAATAAATCAAAATGCTAGTTTAACATTAAAAGAAGGATGGAATGAGTATGTGTTAGAGCCAAGTAAGTTTCCTGTGGGTATTCAAACGCTTTCGCTGGTGGTGGACGATAATATTGTAGCCGAAAAATTAGTGTTTCTTAATTATCAGGACGGATTAAAAATCGACATTAAAACAGATAAAGAAAGTTATTTGCCCAGAGAAAAAGTAGCAGTAACTTTTACTACAACCAATGCTAAAAATGAACCTGTAGCTTCTAATTTATCCGTTGCTGTGGTGGATGATAAATTACTGACTTATGTGAATGATAAACAACATACAATGCTGACTTGGTTCTTGTTTGGGTTTGAACTAAAAGGAACGGTTTATGAACCTAGTTTTTATTTTGATGAAAGTAAACCTCTAGAAAAACGTATGCTTGCTTTGCTCTATTTACTGAATACTCACGGTTGGCGAAAATACAAACAAGCCGATTTTTTGGATAATACCTATTCTCAAAACCCAGTGAAGCCTGAAAAGAGAGATATTATTGAAGGTTATGTGATCAAGCAAAACCAAAAACCAATACAATGCAAAGTATATCTTTTTACGGATGGAGGCGAAGTATATGAAACTAAATCCAACAATAAAGGCTATTTTAGTTTTCCGTATGTGTCATTTAAAAGCTTTTCTTATTTAGTTGCCGAAGGAAATAAAAAAGACATAAGTATTAAAAATTCTATTTCCAACAGTCGCGATTTTTTTAAGCTTACCCAAACTTTAGGGTATGGTGATGTGAAAAAAGAAATGCCTGTGTTAGTAGAGAAGTCTAAAATAAAAGAACAATCTGTTGAAAATCAGGTAGAGGAATACCAGTATTCAGATTCTGGTAATGTAGTTTTGAAAGACGGGGCTAAACAATTAGGGGAATGTGTTGTTGTTGCTTATGGAGTTTCAAAATCTAGAAAATCTATTGGTTCGAGTACTGTTAGTATAGTTTCTTCTGAAAATAATCTCATTAATGCTTTAAATGGAAAGGTAGCGGGTGTACAAGTTACGAATGCCTCTGGAAATGCTGGCAGTGCTTCAAAAGTAATTATCAGAGGGATGTCTTCTTTGTATGGCAATAGAGTGACTTCTCAACCTATAATTGTAATAGATGGAGTTCCTCTTGCTGATAATGGGAATAGTGATGTTTTAAATAATATTCCAGTTAATGAGATTGCTACTGTGCATATTTTGAAAGACGCAGCAGCTACAGCACTTTATGGTTCAACAGCAATTAATGGGGTTATTGTTATCACGACTAAAAAAGGAAATTATAATAATGTGAATGGTACTGTTTTAGGGAGATTTAAAAAGTATAAAGTAGAGTATATTTTCAAAGGAAATACAAAACAAGTCAATGAACCTGTGGCATTTTATGCTCCTGTATATGAAACTACTACAACAGATGAGAAAACCGATTTTAGAAGTTGTATTTATTGGAATCCTGTGGTACAAACTAATAAAGAAGGAAAAGCTACTATAGAATTTTATAACTCTGATGAGGTGACAACTTTCAAAATTATTGCCGAAGGGACTTCTGCACAAGGTAACCTAGGTCATATGGAAAAATCCTATTCGGTGGGGGATTTAGTAGAAACCGATGTAAAATTACCATTGTATGCCACACAAGGAGATGAATTTTCTATTCCGTTACGTATCAAAAATAATAGTGATAAGCCCGTTACGATTACAACCCAATTAAATGTTTCGCAACATATTCTCAATATACAAGACAAGCAATCGGTTGTTTTACAACCAAAAGAATCTAAGGTTTTGTATTTTAATGCAAGGGCAGAAATTACAGGTAAAAAAATTCCAGTTGCTGTGCGTATGGATATTGATGGTACACCAATCACTATAAAAAAAGAAATGGATATTTATGGCAAAGATTTTCCTGCTTTTATAGATATAGCAGGTTCTGAATCTATTAGCAAAGAATTTGTCGTGAGTAATTTGGTGCCTCACTCCTTAGAGTCAAAATTTAAAGTATTTTATAATCCATTTGAATCTCTTTTAGATGGCATAGAAAGTATGTTGCAAGAACCTCACGGTTGTTTCGAACAAGTATCGTCTTCTAACTATCCGAATATTATGATTTTAAAATTGCTACAGCAAAAAGGAATGCCGAATAAAGATTTAGAATCAAGAGCTTTAGGTTATTTGAAAAATGGTTATGAGAAATTGAAAAATTATGAGTCAAAAAGTGGCGGATTTGAATGGTTTGGAGGTGATCCTGGACACGAAGCTTTGACAGCATATGGACTTCTTGAGTTTTATGATATGAAAGAATTTGTAGAAGTTGATCAAAAAATGATTGATAGAACCGTAAACTGGTTGTACAGTCGTAAAGATGGGAAAGGTGGTTTTAAACAAGATGCTAAAAAATTAGATACTTTCGGTTTTGCTGGCTATAATGTGACAAATGCCTATCTTGTTTATGCATTATCTGAAATAGGGAAGAAAGATTTTGAAAAAGAATATCAAAAAGCTTTTGAAGAAGCTAGTAAGAATAAAGATTTGTATCGTATGTCTTTAATGGCTTTAGCATCCTTTAATTTGAATGAAAAAGAAGCTTATCGGGAATTAATTGAAATAATTAGTAGAGAGGTAAAAAAACAAATAATTAAAAATTGTAAAGCAGAACAAACAATAGTGCATAGTTATAATAATTCACAAACAGTAGAAATTATCTCTTTGTATGCCTTGGCATTATTAAAAGATAAAAAGATAAATGCTGAACTAGATGCTTTATTAGATTATTTAAAATCAGCAAAAACAAATTATGGGTATGGTTCTACACAAGGTACAATTTTGGCACTTAAAGTTTTTACGGAGTATAATAAGTTGCTAGCTTCAGAAAAAGTGACCAATGGAACGATTACCGTTGCCCTCAATAATACCAACTTAGATTGCACAACCAAAGATACTAACGGAAATATAAACTTAGATTTAACCAAGCAGATTGTAGAAGCCAAAAATAAAATTACAATTACCAAATCAGCTGGGGATAAAACTCCGTATTGGTTATCGGTAAAATATAATACAACATTACCGCAAAATAGTCCGTTATGCAAATTAGACTTAGAAACCCAATTAGAACAAAAAAAGATCAAAGTAGCTGAAACCTCCCGACTTAATATTACGGTGACGAATAAGGTAAATGAACCTATTTTTAACCCAATCGTACGTATAGGAATACCAGGAGGCGCGACAATAGAAACGTGGCAATTAAAAGAACTTGTTGAAAAAGAGAAAGTCGATTATTATGAAATATTCCATAACGAATTGGTTTTATACTATCGCAGTTTTAATGCCTTAGAGAAAAAACAAATCCAAATCGATTTCAAAGCCATTATACCTGGTAAATACCAAGGCGTAGCTTCTTCAACGTATTTATACTACGATAATGCGAATAAAAAATGGAATAAAGGACTAGAATTAGAAGTAGTGGAGTAGGTGGTGGTTTACAGAGAGAGTAAAGGTGATTTCTAGTTTGTTGCTTCGACGAATGGAGAAATCAAATGAGACTTGGTTAGTTTCTTGATTTTGAGTGAAAATAAAAACAAACGAAAAATAATCACTGTTTACTGTGAATAGTGATTATTTTTCGTTTGTTTTTAAATTTTCTGTAAACCAATTTGGTAATTCGTTGGAAGAAATAGCTGCGAAGGGAACTCCATTTTTGAATTTTGCAAGTTCAATATGTTCAATGCTTGAAGTGTCAAATATTCTAAAGCTGTCAAAGAGAGTGAAATATTTATCAACTTTTTCAAGATTTCCGTAGAAATTTGATTGTACTGTGAAAGGATCAACATAATGACCACCCTCCTGAGTTCGGGCAATAACACGAGCTTCTGACGATGTTGTATCAGTTAAACCAAAGAATATCAAATGAATTTTATAACCAGCTTCTTTAAATTTTTTAGGTACATCCCAAGTGGCTTCATTTGTAAAGTGTCCTTCATATACAAAATCAGTTTTATTAGCCAAAGAATCTTCAACGAGTTTTTCAAATGTTTCGACAACTATATCAAATGCAAGATTTCTACATTCTTTTTGAGATCTTATGCCACTGGACCAGAACTCACTTTTCTTTAGCATAAATAATTTGTCACCATCAAAAATAGAATTTCTTAATTTTTTTGGAATATAGTCTGGACCACTCGAAGACTTTCCAGCACCATTTGAGCCAGTTATAATTATTAAAATTGGCATTTTGTGTTACAAACTGAAATTGAGGCGTTTTCTTAAGTTATTAGCGTCTGAAGTACTTAACTCTTTTAGTACGTCAAAATCTCTAGAAGTTGAGTTTATAGTTACTAATTTAATTACTCCGTTAGGGTATTCTAAATAACATTGATTAGAAGAAAGTTCCTTAACATTAATCATAAATGGAAGGCCTGCACGTAGCTTTTGACTTCGTAATTTCTTTATAATAATACTATTTCTATTTGATGTAATTCTTCTGATTGCCATAGTCCAAATATATGAAATTTAATTAAAAGTATTCAATTTAGAAAGTAAAATTCAATACCTAGTTTGTCACTGCGATGGGAGGAGAAGTCACATTATCTTCTACATTAAAGTCTCTTTATTATCAATTCCATTTTTAGATTTTTGAACAAATAACAAAAGTAAAACCTCGTTTTAAATATTTAAAACGGGGTTGTTTTTTGGATTATTTTGAACGATGGTTTTTTGAAACAGTAATTTATGTTAGTAGTAATTTTATTTATTAATAGAGGTTATTATTCAGATTGTCAAATTTGTAATTATTTAAACTCGACGGCGTTATTCGTTCGTAGCATATTCCGAGTAATCTGGTTTAAGAATGCGCCAAAACATAAATCATTAGAAAATGAACATTATAGATGGTTCAAAATTTAATATATTTGTATAGTCCTTAATTTATAATTATGAATTCGCAGCAATTACAAAACGACAAACTGAACATCATTAATTGGATTAGTCAATTACAGGATTATGCTTTAGTGGAAAAAATTAAAACATTAATGATTGCTGCAAATGTATCCGTGTTAACAGATGAACAAAAAAACGCTATCGATGAAGCATTACAATCGATAGATGCTAAAGGGACTACCTCACATACTACGGTAATGGAAGAAACAAAGCAACGCTTTCCACATATTTTTAATCGATAATTGATGATAACAATTTCTTGGTCTGAACTTGCTAAAATTGATTATTGGGAAAATATTGAGTATTTAGATAAAGAATGGACAATTAAAGATGTACATAATTTTATTGATAAAGTTGACGAAATTATCAATTTATTATCCAAACAGAATTTAGCCTTCAAGCCTGCCAACTATAAAGACACTTATCAAGTTCCAGTAGTTAAACAAATTACTTTGTTTTATCGTTTTGAAAACAACAATGTTGAGTTATTACGTTTTTGGAACAATTACAAAAATCCTGATAATTTAAAAATAAAACCCTAAGATTGAATTGCTTCAAATAGTATTTAACTTTTTTGGAGTAGTTAATTTTTCTTACTTGTGCTTTTTTGTTGAAATTCAGAAAGATATATTCATTATCTTTAAGTAGTTTCAATAATCAGATTTTAGATAAATATGTAAATACACTTTAACAAAAATGTACAATGGATAAGAATCAAACGTTAAAAGTTCAATCAAACAAAAGACTTTTTGGTATTTTGATTGGTGTTACGCTTTTGTTGTTTATACCTTTACTTGCAATGGTATTTACTAATGAAGTACAATGGACAATGATAGACTTTATAGTTGCTGGTGTTTTACTGCTAAGTGCTGGACTAACTGTTGAATTTATTTTAAGAAAAGTGAAAACAACCAAATTAAAACTAACACTTATTATAGTTCTTTTTTTTATATTTTTTCTCATTTGGGCCGAACTTGCTGTTGGTATCTTTGGGACACCATTTGCAGGGAATTAGAAGATAGAGTGAAAGATGAATGCTATTCAAAGAACTTTATACAAAATATTTCAAGACTTGTTGAGTGAAGCACAATTTGGAGAAAATTAAAAGCAACATTTAGTTTGTCACTTCGACGAATGGAGAAGTTATATTTCCTTTTAAGCAAACTAAAGGCTCTTTAGTATCAATTCCATTTTAGATTTTTGAACTAATAATAAAAGTAAACCTCGTTTTAAATATTTTAAACGGGGTTCATTTTTTAATTACTTTTGAAAATTGGTAATTATATGATTGATAATCACTAATAGTGGTGGTTTTTTGTTCAAATTATATTACTATTGTTTGTAATTGTAAATTTCTAACGAACTAAATTTGGTTCTTGGTTTGATTTTTATACTTTTCAAAGTTGAATTTAGTGTTCGTTTATCGTTCACATTTATATAACCATCTCTATTTTTTGATCGTTGATTATTTTGGTTGGTAGCAGTAACTTTTAATCCTCCCAAAAATGATTTTATCAATTTGGTATTCAAGTTGTCTGTTCCAATATAAAAAGTATGTTCTCCTTCTTTTCCTAAACCATTTTCTATAAATATTTCAAAGGGATGTAATTTGTTTTTCGTTTCAAATTTTTTAACAAAATCTATTATTGGTTTTGTAGAAGGTGTTCCGCAACAAATGCTGGAATAACCAATAATTATATATTCTTTATTAGTTTGCGAAAAAGAAAAAACAGGAATAGCTACTAAAGTAATAACTACAAGTTTGAATAGTTGTTTCATTTTAATTATAGTTTTAAATTTTGATTATCGGTTCTCTAAAATTACTGTCAACCACAGTCTGTTAAAAAACTTCACAAATACTATCAAATATAGCTAAAATAATTTCTTAAATCTCTGTGCTTAGGCTGATATAGTCTGTGGATTTTCAATTTCCTTTTAAAGTTTCACTTCTTAGTAAAAATTCGGAATATTCGATTTCGTTTATTTTTACATTATTTACTTCAATTCCTTCTTGGGTTATTTTTCCGTAAAGTTTTCTTTTAGGGATTACTTCATTTTTATTTTTGGAAATTAGAACAGCGCAATAATCACAATCTATTTCGGTCAATTCAATTTTAGTTTGATTATTCTCTTTGATTAGTATCCCCTTATAATAGTAAAAAGCCCCATCAGATGCTGAATATAAAGTTTTGTTGCCAATTTTCGACACAGGAATTCTATCCAGAAAAACACTGTCTTTTTTTATTTTTAATATGTTTTTATGATACCATTTTTGTTTAGGGTTTTCAAAATCAACATTCGTTTTGTTTCCATTTTTATCCGTATTCCACATAATAGGTTCATAGCCAACAAAAGTTTTCTCTTTTTTTGTCTGGGAAAAACTTAAAGTTGAAACTAGTAAAAATGCTAAATAATAAATTTTCATTTTTTGTTTTTTTTCGTTTAAGATAAATGCAAATGACGCTTGTTTACTTAATTTAAGTTGCTATCATTTTATTCATTTCCTGTCATTAATTTGGCTATTCGTTCAGAATTATTTATTCCCAATTTGTTTAGGATAGTACGAATTCTTTTTTCAAATGTATTTTGTCCGATTCTAATTCTCTCAATTTCTTTCTTTAGTTCTTCTTCAGAAAATTGAAACTTACTTTTTATATCTTCAAAATTATCAAGATTTAATTCTGTATAATTAGAAAAGTCAACATAGCCTTTTTCTTTTTTGTAAAACAACCAAGGGTGACCAATCCATAATTGATGCCATGTATTTGATTTAACTTCAAAAATACTTTCCCATTCAATGAGATTACCTATGTCTCCACAACAAGTTGGTTCGATAAGTGAAATTTCATTTTCTATGATTACTATGCCACCGAATATTTTACTAATTTGTTCTTCAAAATCATCTAATTCGACTTCTTTTAACTCATTTTTTACTATTTCTTCGAGTTCTTCATCATTAATGGCTTCTATATCCACTAAATAAGAACCTTTTTTGATTGCAGTTAAATTCCCTAATTTTTTATCTGAAATACATTTTATCCAAAACTCATTCCATTCATCAGGCAATTCTAATGAGCTACCTTTAGGGTATTCATACTCTTTTTCAGAATAATCGTACGGACTAATTTCTATTGTATTTATTAGTTTCACTTATATGTTTGTCTTTTTATAAAAAAAATCTATGTCTCTAAAAAACTTCATAAACACTATCAAATTTAGCTATCAATGTGATTGTTTATTTTGTTTTTGTTGAATTTATATGAAAATAAACCTAGTTAAAAGTTCTTAAAAGAAGTTGTTTTCTAAATTATTTTGAAAGTTTAGTTGGTAAAGAGTAAATTATTAGTGGTTAGCGTAGTTCAACTAATTGCATACATTACAATAGAGAATATTATTAATACTGATTGACCAATTAAACTTGTATAAAACTTCCAATCCTTTTCTTCTTTTTTTATAACACTAAGTGTAAGAAACACAATTCCTAGTATAGAAAATAATATTGAGAGTAACTTGAAAATTAAAATTGATAAGTTTTGAGGCTCCTCTATTTTTTCTATTCCGATATTAAATACAACTGGTTGATTAAAATAAATAATTCCAAGATAAACTTCAATGATGATTTTATAAATTAGAAATCTTAGAGACCAATTTTTGTACATATTTTTTTAAGTTAGTTTTATGAAGTTTTTCATTAAGTTCAATCTTCAACTTAGGCGGTGCAATTTATAAAAAACTTTACATAATATTGAATATTGTAAACCTAACAGGTTTTTAAAACCTGTTAGGTTTATTTTTTAAAAATCACTCCACAGCAATAAAAATATCAACTTCTACATTATCCAGCTGTTGCGATTTAGGTCCGTAAACTTCAAAGTCGGAAGTATAGGAACGATTTAAGTTTGAATTCCAAATCTTTGTCCATTCATTATAAACAGTTTCACCTAGATTATCGCCTTTTGCCACAAAAGGTTTGTAAGTAGCTTCTGCAATAGTTTTTCCTGTCATACCTGTAGGGATGTTTTCTAAACCAGCCACTTTACAGCCTAAAATAGTAGTGTAAGGTTTGGTGTAATCACCTTCATAATCGGTATAAATACAGTAAACAGCATTGTCTATTTTGTTAGGTATTTGGTCTAAAATTCCTTCGCTGAAAAAAGTATTCCACAAAGCAGGAATATCTTTAGCCGCTTGACCATTTTCGTTTGTAGTTCTTACCGAAATACCTATAACATAAAATTCTTGAATGATTTGATTGTCCATAGTTTTATTTTTATGTCACAAAACTACAATTGCTTTGTGACAGCGGTATGTCATAGGTGTATAAAAAATCATAAAGATTTTTGGCGACATATCTCAAAATATTCTTTCAGAGTCAGGTTATGTGGTTCAAAACTTTTATTAGTTAAAAATAACTTTTCAATTCTATCCAAGCGAAAGGATCTAAAATCCTTTCTAAGTTGACAAAGTGCAATCAATATCCAATTTTCTTGTGTACTGTAAATGGCAAAAGGTTCAATTTTACGAGAAGTTTTTTCATTTGCTTCTAACGAAGAATAGCTAATTTCTACGACTTGAAAATTGGTTAGTGCTAATTGTAAGGTAGTTAAATAATTACTCTTTTTTTCGTTATCACTATTTTGTCTAAAAACGATGCGATCGGCCAGTAAATTAGTTTTTTCCTTCGTTTGGTTACGTAAAACCGACTTTATTTTTTGAATAGCATTTGTGTATTCGTTAACTAATGAAAGATCTTTGTTTTTCAAAATTAGTTGTTCAGCAGTAATTAGCGCATTGGCTTCACTTTCAGTAAACATAATTGGAGGGAGTCGGTAACCCTCCATTAAGGAATAGCCTATACCTTCCTCAGTTAAAACAGGAACACCTGCTTGTTCTAAAGCTTTTATATCTCTATAAATCGTTCTGGTGCTAACAGTAAACTTATTTGCCAACTCAGTCGCTGTTACAATACGCTTTGTTTGCAAGAGTGTTGTTATTGCAGTAAGTCGGGAAAGTCGTTTTATGTCGTTTTTTGGAACCATTATTTAAGTTTAGTTAGTCTAAAGCATTACGTCACTGCGAGGAGTTGCAAGGTACGGAGCAAAGCAGTTTATTTACTATCATCAAATTTTCATAAAACTGACAATTTTTCAAAATCATCATCAGTTAATTTTATCAATTGAAGAATAGATATCATATTCAACTTGATTTTCA
Organism: Limnohabitans sp.; assembly: GCA_030053945.1. Classification (GTDB taxonomy): domain Bacteria; phylum Bacteroidota; class Bacteroidia; order Flavobacteriales; family Flavobacteriaceae; genus Flavobacterium. Next base: position 4,154 of record JASGCW010000030.1, on the reverse strand, counting down.
TATTCACCATATTTTAATCCCGATAAACTTTCTATTTCATCACCAAGAATAAAGTTAAAATAAAATTCAAGTTTGTTTTTTATTTCTTCGGTAGATCTAGATATATATTTTTCAAAAAGTTCACCTTCGTTAAAATCGCCTTTAGCAACTATTAGCCGAAAAAAACCTTTTCTATTATTTGAATAGTCACCGTAAAATCCAAGGTCTATTAAATAGTCATTATAGGTAGCTTGTAGAATATCTTCTTGAAAGTAATACCAAACCTCATCAATGGGATACGAATTGTTAGGTTCTAAATCCATAAAATCATTTTTATAGACTTTCCATTCTTTTGGAATATTTAGTTCTTTATTTTTCAAGATGTGGGTTACTAGTTTCAGTTTAATTTTGGTTTAGCTTAACAAAATTTTTGTCAAATATAAGCTTCAATTTTGAAATCTGCTTTTTGATTATATAAGTTGTAGAGTGATTACAGTTCATAAATTGCAATATATTACTATGATTCAGCTAGATTCATATGCGATAATTTGTAAAATCAATAGAATCTTGTAATCTGTAGCAAAACTTAACATTTAGCATATGTGGACTTTCGTCCGTTTTAACTAAAGCTTCTTACTAATCAACTCCTTATAAATATTTATCTCCTTTTTTTGATCCTCGATAATGTTTTTTAGTTCCTCGATCTCCTTATTTCTTCGGCTATCATCATTAGAGTTTTGAATGTTTTCAGGAAGTATATTCGTATAATCTTCAAAAAAATTATAGTCCAATGCCAGACAAAGTTTATGAATGATTCTTGATTGCAATGAAGGATTTTCGAAATAAGCCATTAGCGAAGGTAAGGTTACATTGATACTACGGCTAACTTCACTGTAGGTCAGTCTTTTTTCTAGTATTTTGTTTTTTATTAATTGGCCTATGTGTAGGGGGTTGCTGATGCTTTTATCTTTAGAATCCATCTTTTTGATAAAGATAGGAGTTTTTGTTTTTATTTATTAGCTTTTAGCTAATAAAAATATGCTTTTAACTAATAAAACTAAGTTTAAAACTAATATTAATAGACTTTTTACTAATAATTATGTGCTTTTTAATAATAAAAATAAGTTTAAAGCTAATATTAATATGCTTTTTACTAATAATTATATGTTTTTTACTAATAAAACTAATTTTAATACGCCTTTTGCTAATAATTATATGTTTTTAGCTAATAAAAATATGTTCAAGACTAATTTAAAGGATACGCAGATTAAAATAACTGTAACTATTCAGCTAGTTAGATAATTGATAAAACACAATCCCGAAGCTTCGAGATTGTGTTTTGAATTTATTATCAAACGAATAAAGAAATAGCAGAATAGTTACTATCACTTTTATATAAAAAATGTGCGTAAGTTTTTTAAGTACTTAAATCTGTTTCATCCCATTCAATTCCATCAGAAAGCATCCAAGTTAAAGAGTGTCTTCTTTCGTGAATAACGCCACCATTTCCTATGGGGTCAAAAGTTAATGGAACAGTTTGTGAACCCATTTGTGCACTTCGTACTGCATTATGCAGACAATAAAACAAGTCTTCAGTTTTCATTAAATCCTCATTTGTTACAGTGTTAATAGTTTTAATCCAGTCTTCAATTTTTTCATTAAATGGACAAGTGTAATCAAATATGACTTCTTGCATTTGTTGACCTGTCATCATTTCCCCTGTTATATCTGGAACTTTATAACCAAAATACCAAGCTAAAGGCCAAGCATTTTCAAATTTCCAACCAATATTGTCTTTTAAATCTTGATCATCTCTAGAAGCACTGAGAATTTCTTTTTCATCTGTAGTTAAAAATAAATCCAATTCGTTTGTAGCAACAAAGTTTATAATTTCTTCACTGGAGATATCTTCTTCAGTACTTAAAAGCCAAAGAATAATAGATGTTATAGCATTCAATCTTTTTGCTATTTCTATTTTAGGTCTTAATTGTCTTTCTAATTCTGTTGGTAAAGAAGCAGCTGGTATGAAACCTGCATTTATACAAATTGAAATGTTTTCGAGTCTTACATCTGTCATCCAAGGAAGGTTTTTATATTTTTCTAACATATCATCTTGAGTTGTTTTGTTATATTTTTTTGTTTTCTTGAGAACCGAATAATTTTTTAAAAAAGCTCATAATTTTTTAAGTATTGTTTTTTTAAAATACTGTAATAACATAAAAGTCTAGTTCAACAAAACCTCATATTTTTATGTTTATTAGTATATTTTTCAAATATAGTTGTTTCTTTTTTTATGGTTATAATATAAAGTGATTTAGATTTTCTAATGTTAGAAAAAACCAACCTTCTCCCAACCTTTTTCTGTTTTTTATCCTCTTAATCTATATAAGCGTTTTGTTTGGTGACTTATACTTGTTATTTAAAAAAAGAAGACGATTATAACTAACTCAAATCATTCTTTTCTTAGGCTGTCTGAATTTCAGATGGCCTTTGTTTTTTGAAGTTTATACGCCTCGCATAACTACTGAACACTGAACACACTGAATACTGAATATTCCCTTTTTTATTATTCAGATATGATGTAACTTCGTAAAAAATCAATTCAACGAATGAACATTCCTCAAAGTTCCAAAAAAAGAGTCGTTATCATAGGAGGCGGCTTTGCTGGCATCTCGTTAGCTAAGAAATTAAAAAATAAAAATTTTCAAGTTGTTTTACTCGACAAACATAATTACCATAATTTTCAACCACTATTATATCAAGTAGCCACAGGCGGATTAGAAGCAGGGTCTATTGCCTATCCTATTCGTAAAGTGATTCAAGGTTGTAAAGATTTTTATTTTCGGTTAACATCCGTAAAAGAAATTGATACGGTCAACCAAAAAGTGCTCTCAGAAATAGGCGATTTGCATTATGATTATTTAGTCATTGCCACAGGTTCCAAAACAAATTATTTCGGGAATAAAGAAATAGAACGCAACTCGATGTCGATGAAAACTATTCCGCAGTCGTTGAATATTAGGAGCTTAATTTTTGAAAATTTTGAACAAGCAGTTTTAACAAAAGATGAAGGAGAACGCAATGCGTTGATGAATTTTGTTTTAGTTGGAGGTGGACCTACAGGAGTGGAGCTTGCTGGAGCTTTAGCAGAAATGAAAAAAGCTATTTTCCAAAAGGATTACCCCGATTTAGATATTCAAAAAATGCAAATTCATTTAATTCAAAGTGGCGATCGTATTTTGAATACGATGACCGAAAAATCATCAGCGGCATCAGAAAAGTTTTTAACAGGGTTAGGCGTAAAAGTTTGGAAGAATGTTAGAGTTACAAATTACGACGGAAGAACTATTTCAACCAATACCGATTTAAGTATCGATTCTGCTACGGTAATTTGGACAGCTGGCGTACAAGGTGCTTGTGTACACGGATTGCCTTCCGAAGCCGTCGTGGAACGTGTAGAACGAGTTAGAGTCAATGAATTTAACCAAGTAAAAGGATTCGAAAATATATTTGCCATTGGCGATATCGCTTCAATGAAGAGTGAAGCAAATCCGCAAGGGCATCCTATGATGGCTCAACCTGCCATCCAACAAGGGAATTTACTGGGAGAGAATTTGGTAAAATTAATCAACAACCAGCCAATGAAAGCCTTTGAATATAACGACAAAGGTTCTATGGCAACGATAGGACGCAATTTAGCTGTTGTCGATTTGCCTAAATACCATTTTAATGGGGTATTTGCTTGGTTTGTATGGATGTTCGTGCATTTGTTTTTCTTAATTGGATTTAAAAATAAAGCAGTCGTTTTCTTAAACTGGGTCTATAATTATGTCCGTTTTGATCGTGAAGGTCGATTGATTATTAGACCGTATAAAAAGAAAAGTTTTACAACGTTTACTAGTGATGAGATATAGAAGTATGAATAAAACCATTTTATACTTTTTGGTAATACTCAACAGTTTTGTTTTCTTTGGACAGAAAAAGAAATTTTTTGAGTATCAAGTTTTTTTGGAAAACATATCTCAAAAAGATAGTATAGTTTTGGATAGTGTAAATTCCAAGTTAAACGATTTGTTAATTGTCGCAAAAGATCACAATGGTGATTCTGTGTCTAATTTCAAAGTAGGCTCATTCATAATTAAATAAAACCTTGTATATCAGCAAAATATAGATTA
>JASGCW010000133.1 GCA_030053945.1 Limnohabitans sp. | reverse complement strand
AGCCCCTCCTGAAACGCTTACTTATAGCGGATTTTGGAGGGGTTTATTTTTTGTGCAATGGTTACATTATTTTTGTTTACAGGTAAGATGGCTTAGCCACAAAAAACGAATAGTACAGTTTTATCAGTTTTTTGGTTAGATAAAGTACTATTGAATTCGGGAATATTTGTTTTCAGTGAACGACTTGTGTGAGTTTGGAAGGTGGATTCTAAAAAATTATTCATTCTTCAAAACTATTGCTCTGTGTTTTAATCCCCACTCAATTATATGACGGATTAGATCCTTAATTGACATCCCATGTTTGGTAAGCTTGTACTCAACAACTATTGGTGTATTTTGAATGATTTTTCTTTCAATCATCTTTATACTTTCAAGGTATCGTAATTCTTTAGTAAGTGTTGAAGAAGTGATACGAATCAAAACGGTTTTGAGTTCGTTAAATCTTTTCGGACTGTCACATAAATGCGCTAATATTTGACCACGCCATTTACCTCCAACAATATCTAAAACATCTCCAACCACCTTAATCCCCTGTTGTTTTGACTTTATTTCCATGATTTTTTAATTAATTAAGTATCCTGAAAACTATTAAGTATCTTAAATACTACTTGTATTTTATTGCTACCAGGTAGTAAATGTATACTTGTTAAACTACATTTGCAACATACATTTTGAACTAAACCTATAAAAAGATGAAAAAAGTAATTTATAACCATTATGGCAATATAGACGAATTACAAATGAGTGAGGTTGAAATACCAACCATTCAAGCAGACGATTTTCTTATCAAAGTAAAAGCAGTAGCCATAAACCCTTTGGATTGGAAGAAATTAGAAGGTCAATTAAAAATTGTTACTGGCAAAAAATTTCCAAAAGGTATTGCTTTCGATTTTTCGGGTATTGTAGAAAAGGCAGGAAGCAATACAACAAATTACAAAATAGGTGATGCCGTATTTGGAACTTTAAACGCCATGAAGGGCGAAGCGTTGGCCGAGTATATTGTTGTCAAGAAGGAAACTATCTGCAAAAAGCCTGAAAATGTTTCTTTTGAAACGGCTACCGCCATACTAACAGGCGCTACAACAGCTACTTATTTATTGAATAGATCCAAAGTGAAAGAAGGAGATGAGGTTTTAATTAATGGTGCAAGTGGAGGTGTGGGAATCATAGCATTGCAATTAGCAAAATTAAAAGGATTGAAGGTAACGGCCGTGGCAAGTGGCGAAGGACTTAATTTTATTAAAAAATGGAATCTTGATTGTATCCTTGATTATAAAAAGGACAAGATCGCAGATAAACGAGAAAAGTACAATGCCATCTATGAGTTAGCAGGAAGTTTACCATTTAGCAAAGCCAGGCATTTGTTAAAGCCCAATGGAATTTACGTTAGCACATTGCCTACTCCGGTTGATATGCTTAAAGCATTTTTCAACAATTTATTTTCCGGTAAAGAGAACATTATTATTCAAGCTGCTCCAACGCAAGATATTTTTAAAGAAATAAGTCAATTACTGTCTAATAACATGCTGGAAATACCTATTGCCAAAACTTTTTCTATCCATGAGTTTAAAGAAGCCTACCATTTTGCAAAAAAAGGAGGCGTAATTGGCAAAGTAGTTATTGTAGTTTAAATGATGTAATTGCGACTTACAAAAAATACATTCAGTTTTATGTCAATAATCCACATTTAACTGAAGGTTCGAAGTTTTGTTTAGTAGAATATACAAATGCAAGTGTTCATTAGCCTTTTAATTGCCTGAAAGCCATTTAAACGCTTGGCATCTGCAACCTGTTAGTGGATATAAAAAGTGAAAGGATGTCAAAGAAAACCGGCTTCTTTTTCAGTTGTTTATTTATTAAAACGGATGCTTTAAGGTTTGTTGTATAGTCGCCTATTGTTCATTACCAGCGCTCTTATCTTTTAGTAATGATTTTTATAACATTCCTGTAAGTGTCCGAAATTGAAATATACTTGTTTGCCACTTTTATCTGATCCTTTTCGATGGCTTCAATTTTCTTTAAGGAAACCATATAGGATTTATGAACCCGACAAACAATATGGGAGGGGATTAGTTTTTCAAGTTCGTAAAAAGTCTGTAGGGTCATTACTCTTTTATTTGTACAGTAAATACACCGATAGTCGCCCATCCCCTCAATGTAGAGTATTTCATCAAAATTGATCCGCTCAAGATGAGTTCCGGTTTTAATGAAGATGTGATCTGTTAAATTATTGTTCTTGTTAGCTATGTTTTTTTTCGCTCTTTCAACAGCTATAGTAAATCGTTCAAAGGTATAGGGTTTTAAGAGGTAGTCAGTAATATTAAACTCATAACCTTTAATAGCAAATTCATTATAAGCGGTGGTAAAAACAATCTCCGCAGTTGTGTTTACGGATTCCAATAGCGTAATGCCGTCAATCGTTCCTATGTTTATGTCCAGAAGAATCAAATCTACGGACGAGTTTTCTAAAAACCTCACTGCATTCACACCCGTTTCAAAAACACCCTTTAATATTAACCACGGAAATTTACTAATATAATCCTTAGCCCTCTCTATCGCCAGAGGTTCGTCTTCTATAATAACACAACTAATTATCATGTTAACGTAATTTTCAGTTTCACAGTATAGTAATCCGGTTCTTTTAATAATTTCAATACATGCTTACCGGGATAAAGTAACGCAATTCTTTTATTAGTTAATTCATTCCCTTTTCCTCCGGAATGATCATTGTCTTTACTATTACTTTGAAATGTATTGCTACATTCAAAAAATATTTCATCATTTGTTACTGTAAATTTAATGTAAATACAGCCTATTGCTTTGGTTTTTTCGGAATGTTTAAACGCGTTTTCTATAAAGGGAATAAACAGCATAGGCGCAATCATCTTATTTGAACAATCTCCGTTCTTACTATATTTTACATAATCAGGATTTGAAGTTCTTATCTTTTGCAACTCAATATACTTTTCTATATATTCTAATTCTTTATAAAGAGGTATGCTTTGCGCATCAGTTTCATATAACGAAAAACGGAGAATTTCTGATAGCTTGTTTAAATATTCAGAAGCTAAGGTTTGATTTTTCTGAATTAACACATCAATATTGCTGATAGTATTAAACAAAAAGTGAGGATTAATCTGCGATCTGATTAAAGCCAATTCTGTTTCAAAATTTCGTCTGTTTAATTCTTCTTTGACTATTATATCTGAATAGCCCGTTATAAATCCCCGTATAATTAATCCAATGGTACCATGAAATAAGATTATAGCTTCAATAGCTATAGAAATTCCTAAAAGTGATTTTATGCCATCGTTAAACAAAGCTTTTGGTCCAAAAGCAACATAAATTATCAATGTGCAAATAAGGGACGCAGCTATTGAATACAAAAGACAATATAGGATAAGTTTGAGAATTTTTTGATTCAGATAGTATCTTACAAATAGCAATGAATAGTTAATGTAAAAGCCAATAACAGCAGATAGTAAAACTATAATTGTTAAAGGAGAATTAAAAATTAATTTAAAATAGAAGTCAGCGCTAAAGCTATTCTGAAATTTTAGTATGAGTATTATTATAAATGAAACTATTCCTATATAGAATGTCCAGTAAATAGAATGAATGGCATAAATTATTGTTTTCCTCATCTGTTAATTTATTTACTAATAATGAATTGTTTTTGACGTATGAATTGACATTCCTCTATCTTTTTTCGAGATAGAATAGTTTGGAATTTTTCTTTATGTATATTCCGCTTACTTTACCATCTGTCCCTAATTTAAATTCTTTTTCTGAATTACTTTCATTATTTATAAATTTTGTATCACTTGTGAAATACATTTTCATCATATCCCGTCCAATACAATAGAACAAGTCATTATCTTTTTTTGTTATCTTAACGCTAGTAGTGTCTTTTACTTCATCTTTTAAATAGTAAGTGCCTATATATTTTTCTTTGACTGCTCCGTTCGGATTAGTCACTTTAATGCTCTTTTTAGGCTCAAATCCAGGCCATTTATACTCGTTAATAATGGCATTCATAACTTCTCTTAATATATCGCTATTCTCAGAATTAATAAAAATGGCAAGCCCATAACCATCTTTGATACTTCCATAAAACAGACCGCTAAATCCTCTATTGCCAGCATCATGTCCAAAATACTGATAGCCATTACTATTCTTAATAAAAAAACCAAGAGCACTTTCCTCGTTCATATAGGGAGTCAACATCATGTCGGTATAATTCTGCTTTAAAATTTTATTTGATTTTGAATTTAGTGACTTTTGAACTTCAATAATAAATTTACACATGTCAGAAGGAGTTGTCCATACACCGCCCGCAGCCATTTCAGGGAGTATAGGGAATTTTCCTGCTATTTCATGCCCCAGAGTATCATATCCCACAGCTCTCTTATGGATGCCGTCATTCAAATTATATTGGGTAAAGGAAGTGTGTTTCATGTTCAAAGGAGCAAAAACAGTTTTTTTCATGTAATCATCGTATCTATCTCCAGTAATGTCTGAAACTAATAGTTGAGTTATCAATACTCCACCACCTGAATACATGAATCTTTTTCCAGGTTCTGCTATTGATTTTACCGGCTCTGAATTGGATGACGGGCTTCCTTCTAATATCTGAAAGATATCAGGAAGGCTGTCGGTTGGTTTGTATCCCATGAATCCATGAACAGAAGTGCCTCCTGTATGACTTAAAAGGTGGGCTGTATTTATTATTTTTCCACCCGTAATGTGATCATACGGAAATTTCCATGAAACCAGATATTTATTGATATCAGTGAACAGATTTAATTTATTGTCCTGAACCAATTTCATAATACCCATTGCGTTCAGCGATTTACTTAACGACCCAGGGATGAACAATGTGTTTGTGTCAACTAATGTGTGAGTTGATTTATCGGCAAATCCATATCCCTTTGCCCATTCAATGCGGTAATTGTTAATTACGGCAATACTTAACCCCGGCACATTATAATGTTTCATTCGTTCCTCAATAGTCCAGTCTTTATTATTTGTGATTTTAAATGCTCCTAAATTGTTTTCAAATCTTTCTATCTTCTTATTTGTCACCTCGTCGTCGTTTGCACTCGGGGATTTTTTCATCACGGATTCTATGTAATTTAATCCTGTAACAATGGCGATAGAAATAATTAAAACGGTAGAAACGAGAAAAATTTCCTTTTTGCAACAGCCCTTTTTAATTAAAGCTATTGTTATATGCGATCTGTATAAAAAAAGTATGTAATTCAACGCCGACACTAAAATAAAATATGCTAAAGCCCATTTTTGAAGATGAACGTCTGGATTTATTTTATTATCAGTTTTTATAAAATCTAATGCCGCATAAGAATAAGGTAGTAAATACCCGGATTCCCAATTCATAGCAATTAGAGAACCGATAAGTAGAGTAAATCCAACTCCGATGGAAACAATGTAGTTGCGTATATGAAATGATAGTAAAAATTGTATAGCTATAACAGGTAAACTATCAATAAAATATTCTGTACTTTTCTTTAAATAGTCATCGAAAGGAAATGCTTCTTTTGGGTAAATAACATCTGAATAAATTAAAGCGGGAATTAATCCGGTTAAATAAATTCCAATAGTAAATAACACAAAGTACTGAACTAATATGTATATCAACGTAATATACTTTGACAGAAAAATGGAAGACGAGTTTACTGGCATTACCATTAATTGCTTCCATGTATTATTTCTGTATTCAATTTGATTAAGCAAACTTGTAGCTAATGCTATTCCCATCGGCAGTAGCAAAATTGCCATATACTGCCAGTTTAGATTAAACAGTTTCATCCAAACTCCTTCCGTTGAGTTTTGCATAACTGTTTGTTGATGCTTAAGCAGTCTTGATATTAATATAATAAACGGGATAAAAAAGCTGCCGCCAACTATTAACCAGTTTAACGAGCTTCCTTTTCTTTTGATGGATTCACTCTTAAGAACCTTGAAAAAAATCATAAACACGCTCTCATTTAATAATATTCATAAATACCGACTCAAGATCATCTCTAACCTGTTTTACTTCATAAAGATTTACGTTATTATCCACTAAATTTTTTATAAGAATAGCGATGTCATTCTGACCGGAAACCTTCACACGTAAATTGTTGTTGTTTCCAATTTCAAATACTCTATTTTTATAATTCAGTAGTTCTAATAACGTTCCTGTATCCGGAGTGTTAATTTCAATCATATTGCACTCCTGCTGTTTGTTAATTAGTTGTTCTAATGTTCCTTCAAATACTATACTTCCATTGTTAATCACTCCGATGTGTGTGGCTATTTTTTCTATTTCTGATAGTATATGACTGGATATTACAATGGAAATATTGAAGTTTTTATTTAATGAAATCAATAATTCTCTGATTTCAACAATCCCATTAGGGTCTAATCCATTGGTCGGTTCATCAAGGATAAGAACTTCCGGATTATTTAATAAAGCTATCGCAATTGACAGACGCTGTTTCATCCCCAACGAAAAATCTCCTGCTTTTTTGTGGCCGAGATTATCTAAACCAACAATTTGTAACACCTGTTCAATTCTTTCCTTTTTACAGTTATAAATAGTTTGCCATACTTTTAGATTATTATACGCGTTTAAGTGATTGTAAATGGAAGGTGTTTCAATCAGAGTGCCTATCCTGGATAAAAGACCACTTCGGTCAATACATAAATCTTTATTAAATAGCTTTATTGTTCCTGTTTGTAATTTCAATAATCCAAGTATCAATCTTAAAGTTGTTGTTTTTCCTGCGCCATTAGCGGCTAATAAACCATATAGCGCCCCTTCAGGAACTTTAATGTTTAAATCTTTAAGAACATGATCTTTCTTAGAAAAATGATAATTCAAATTTGATATTTCTATAATATTCACAATGCAAAACTAATGTAAACACACATGTATAAATTTTATACCGGGTCATTTATCCAGAATAATCTGTGAAATGGCTTTTTTAATCTGTATATCAGAAGTTGGATTTACAGCCTCTGTATATTTTTGTATCGTGATGGGAAATCAATTGCTGTTTAAAGGTGTATTAAGGCCTCTGGTGTTGAGCGTATTATTGCAAAAAGAAAGTGTACATGGTTACCTCTTAATCAGCAGGATCAGCGAGGTTAGTTCCGGTCAGTTAAGAATAACAGAAGGTGCGGTTTATCCGTTATTGAGCAAGCTGGAAGGAGAAGGAATTATAAAAGGCGAGGTAGAAAAAGGTAATTCAAGGGGAAAAAAAATTATAAATTGACGGAAGAGGGAATACAATTAGCATTGACAGAACTGAATCATTCAAAAGTATTTTTAAAGCTATTAAATGATTTGCTATAGTAAGTAAGGGATGAAATGTACATATTGGATTATTACTTTATTTTTTAATCTCAAATAAAGTGCATATTAGTATCCTCTTTTCGTATTTTCTTGTGATATGGCCATTGGCAACAGCACCTAATTTTTCAAGTGCTTTTTTTGAACGGATGTTTTCTGCCACAACATAAAAAAGAACTTTATTTACATAAGTAAAAGCATAATCCAGCATCAGTTTTTTTATGCCTGTATTATATCCGTTACCCCAGTATTCTCTTGCAATGAAAGTATGGCCGATCACAACTGTGCTTTCTGACACATTGTAATCATAAAATCTGGTACAGCCAATTACTTTCTCTTCGTTTTTATCTATAATGACTAAGGATCCAACAGCAACAGCTTTTTGATAAAACGCATCAAAGCCTTCTATTGTATAAACTCCGTTTATTGGATAGTGTTCCCAAAGACTGGGATCTGATGCAATTTCATACAATGGTGTGTAATATTTGTCTGATAACGGAAGTAGAATGACATTTCCATTCTCTGGTATTTGTTGCGTATTGAAAGGCATATATTAAACCAATGGGCATACGAAAGGAAAAAAAGTCACCCGAAATGATACCGATTGGTATATTTTAGTTATATTTGTATTGTTTTTTAGTAGATCTATGTCAAAGGCTGAACGCACACGTCAATTCATTATCGAAAAAACGGCTCCTATATTTAATTCTAAGGGGTATGCAGGTACGTCACTTAACGACATAATAGATGCGACCGGATTGACCAAAGGTTCTATTTATGGCAATTTTGATAATAAAGATGAAGTCGCACTCGCTGCTTTCGATTACAATTTCAGTAACATTACTAATTACATTGCTGTCAGAATTCGAGAGCGCCAGTCCGCAATTGATAAGTTGTTAGTCTATCCCGAAACACATCGTCAGGTATTAACGCTTCCTTTTTTAAAAGGTGGTTGCCCTGTTCTTAATACTTCTGTAGATGCGGATGATACGCATCCGGTACTTAAAGAAAAAGCCATTGCAGCCTTAAAATTATGGCGTTCATCTGTTGAGCGTATTATTAATAAAGGCATTCAAACTAAGGAAATAAAGAA
>JASGCW010000132.1 GCA_030053945.1 Limnohabitans sp. | reverse complement strand
TTCGAGAATTTTTATACCAAATTTAAACCTTTATGCAGCTATTGTACCCAAATAAAAAAACAGAGCAAGAAATATTTGAAAGTATTCCAAACATTGAATTGGAAACAATTAATATTAGTAAAAACATAAATTTGCTTATTCATTCCAATAATTTAGTTGCTTTAAAACAACTTATAACTCATTATAATCTTAAAGGGAAAATAGATTTAATTTATATCGACCCTCCATTCGCTACCAATAATACATTTACTGTTTCAGAAGGCAGAGCAAGCACAATAAGTGCTACTTCAAATGGCACTGTTGCATACAATGATAAATTAACAGGTAGCAATTTCATAGAATTTTTACGTGAACGATTAGTTTTATTAAAAATACTTCTTTCTGAACAAGGTTCAATTTATTTACATATCGATTATAAAATCGGACATTATGTTAAAATCGTTATGGACGAAATTTTTGGAATTGACAATTTTAGAAACGACATAACAAGGGTCAAATGCAATCCAAAAAATTTTAGTCGAAAAGGCTATGGAAATATCAAAGACCTCATTTTATTTTATTCTAAAACAGACAATTTAATATGGAATGAGCCCAAAACAACATACACCGACCTTGACAAATTTAAATTATTTAATAAAAAGGATAATCAGGGCAAACACTACACTACAATACCTTTACACGCACCAGGTGAAACCAAAAATGGAAAAACTGCCCAACCCTTTAAAGGTATTTTACCACCAAAAGGAAGACATTGGAGATCTAATGTAGAAGTTTTAGAGCAATTAGACAATTCAGGACTGATTGAATGGAGTGAGAAAGGGAACCCGAGAAAAATTATTTATTTTGACCAACAACATGGAAAACGTCTGCAAGATATTTGGGAATTTAAAGACCCTCAATACCCTGTTTATCCTACAGAAAAGAATGCCGATTTACTTGATATTATTATCAAGACCTCATCAAACGAAAACAGTATCGTACTTGACTGTTTTGCAGGTTCCGGTACAACCTTAAAAGCGGCACAAAAAAACGGAAGACAATGGATAGGCATCGACCAGTCAGACGAAGCCATAAAAGCCATTATTAAAAAACTTGACACACTTAAAAGCGACCTTTTTATTACCAAAACAGACTTCCAAATTATAAACGTCAAAAATTATATTTGAACATCTTTGCTTCTAATTTCCCAACCTTTATCGCCCTATTTAAAACCATTGGTGGCAATTTTGAACGTCTTATTGCATTGTTTTTGAAAAGTGAAAAAAATATTAAAAAATGCAAATAAAATAAAAAAAAATGAGTATCTTTGCTTTGGAATAATTATAAATCTACTAAAAACTTTATATTTTATGAAAACCAGTTTTGTAAAGATGTTTTATTTTTTTATACAAAACTTTGGTTTATTTTGCCAAAATGGAATAAAAATCGCAGGATGTTGGGGGGATTTTGTAGTTATGGGTAAGTGTAATAGAAAGCCGTTCCAACCTCAAGAGTTGACAATTTTACAGACAATTATCCTACTTTACAAACAATTTGTGTATCTTTTACCTCAATAAATTTACAAATAATAAATGAATAAAATAATTTCAAATAAGGCAATTAAAAGACGAGAATTTTGGGTTGAAGAAATTAGAAAATTGAGTGGTAATTTTGGAAACGACACCCAAAAATTGGAAAAAGAATTAGCTGCTGAATTTAAGAAAAATGGTGTTTTTTCACTGATTGACCATTTACGACTTTGTGGAAACATTCCTGAAAGCTATCGACACGACACTAGCGAAGAAAAGCTATATTCTAAATATACAGACTGTTTGCTATCATTATCATATACTTCACTAGGACTTAAAAGTTTGGTCTTAAAAGAACGAGCAGATGCAGCAGATGTTGAAGTATTTGCAAAAGATTATAGTTTTGTTGCAGACGCAAAAGCTTTCAGATTAAGCCGAACTGCAAAAAATCAAAAGGATTTCAAAGTGCAAGCAATAAACGGTTGGAAACGTGGAAAACCTTTTGCTATGGTTGTCTGTCCAATATACCAACTTCCAACTTCTTCAAGTCAAATATATCAACAAGCAATAACTCAAAATGTATGCTTGTTCACATACTCACATTTGACGGTTCTTCTTTCGTATTCAGAACTTGAAGGACAAGCTAAGGCTCAACAACTTTTAAAGACAATATTTGAGACAATTAAAGCGATCAATCCTTCAAAAAATGCAACTGATTATTGGTTAACAATTAACAAAGTAATTCTTTCATTTTCAAAGAAAATTCAACGGCTTTGGGATATTGAAAAAGGTGTTGCATCTGAAAGTATTGCAGTTGCAAAAGATGAAGCTCTAACATATTTGGCACAAGAACGAGAGACAATTATGCGAATGAGCCATCAAGAAGCATTGAAAGAACTTATCAACGTTCACAAAATTGAAAGCAAAATTAAGATAATCAATGCCATTTCCGACAATAAATTATTCACACTAAAATAATTAAAATGAATTTAGATAAATATATTAACCAAATCATTGAAGGTAATTGTGTTGAAGTAATGAAAAACTTTGATGATGACATTATTGATTTGACTGTTACTTCTCCACCTTATGATGATTTGAGAAACTATAAAGGCTTTGTTTTTCCATTTGAAGACATCGCAAATGAACTTTACAGAATTACAAAACAAGGTGGCGTAGTTGTTTGGGTAGTAAATGATGCAACAATAAACGGCAATGAAACTGGTACAAGTTTTAAACAAGCATTATATTTTCAACGTGTTGGCTTCAATCTTCACGACACAATGATTTTTCGCAAGATAAATCCAATTCCTCAAATCTATCGCAAGCGCTATAATAATGAATTTGAATTTATGTTTGTTTTCAGCAAAGGGACTGTAAAAACTCATAATCCTTTAATGGTGGACTGTTTACATGCAGGATTAGAACTTAATGGAACGACATATAAAAACTTTTCAAAAAACGAACAAACACGAGAAAAACTTGCAAAGCCAGTAAAGCACAAAAAAATCAAAGGTAACATTTGGGAATATGTAGTCGGCAAAAAACAAGAAGACCAAGAAGCAAAAAGTCACCCTGCACCATTTCCTTGTGAACTTGTTAGAGACCATATAAAATCGTGGACTAATCAAGGCGACATAGTTTTTGACCCAATGTGTGGAAGTGGAACTGTAGCGAGAGTAGCAATAGAAATGGGCAGACAATATATTGGAACTGACATAAGCCACGAGTATTGTGAAATTGCAAGAAAACGAGTAAAATTAATTGCTGATGCTCCAACTCTTTTTATCTTTGAAGAACCAAGAGAAGACTATTTTGCTGAAACTGAAGAAGCACTACCACTAAAATCGGCTTTGTAAATTGGGACAGAATTGCTAAATTTAAGCAAAAAAATTCTAATAAACGTCTTATTTGAACATCTTTGCTTCTAATTCCCCACCTTCATCGCCAAGTATAAAACTATTGAGGGCAATTTAGAACGTCTTATTGAATTGTTTTTGAAAAGTGAAAAAAATATTAAAAAATGCAAATAAAATAAAAATAAATGAGTATCTTTGCTTTGGAATAATTATAAATCTACTAAAAACTTTATATTTTATGAAAACCAGTTTTGTAAAGATGTTTTATTTTTTTATACAAAACTTTGGTTTATTTTGCCAAAATGGAATAAAAATCGCAGGATGTTGGGGGAATATGGTAGTTATGGGGGATACTAAATCAAAGTCACAGCAAAAAAAATCACATTGCTAAAAACGATTTTCATACTTTGTAAAAACGCTTTTTATTTCAATAATTTGCATTATTTATATTAAGCATTTATGTCAAAAATAATCAACAATGTGGCTGTAATTGACCTGTTCTGTGGAATAGGCGGCTTGTCACACGGTTTTGTGAAACAAGATTTTAAAATTGTTGCAGGAATAGACATTGACGAAACTTGCAAATATTCATTTGAGGCAAACAACAATTCTACCTTTATTTTAAAAAGCGTTTCAGATATTTCAAAAGAAGAAATCAATAAACTATTCGGAAAAGCAAAAGATAAAATTTTAGTTGGTTGTGCTCCTTGTCAGCCTTTTTCTTCATATACATTTAAAGACGAAGAGAAAAACGACAATAATAAATGGAAACTGTTGTATGAATTTGCAAGATTGGTAAAAGAAACCGAACCTGATGTAATTTCAATGGAAAATGTTTCTCAACTAATCAATTTTAAAAAAGCTCCTGTCTTTAAAGACTTCCTTAATTCTCTCAAAAAAATAGGCTATTTTGTCAATTATGAGGTTGTCAATTGTCCTGATTACGGTATTCCACAGAATAGAAAACGACTTGTACTTTTAGCTTCTAAATTGGGAGAAATTAAGTTAATTCCGAAAACGCACACCAAAGAAAATTATGTTACTGTAAAAGAGACTATCGGAAAACTCCCCAAAATTAAAGATGGAGAGTTTTGTAAGAAAGATAGATTGCATTTTGCAAGAAAACTAAGCCCTCTTAACATGAAAAGGATTCAAAAAACGCCTTATGGAGGTAGTTGGAAAGATTGGCCTGAAGATTTGAAATTAGAATGTCATAAAAAAGAATCGGGAAAATCTTACCCAAGTGTTTACGGCAGAATGAAATGGGAAGAACCATCGCCAACAATGACAACACATTGTATTGGTTACGGAAACGGACGTTTCGGACACCCCGAACAAGACAGGGCAATTTCATTAAGAGAGGCATCTTTGCTACAAACATTTCCAGTTGATTACAAGTTTTTTGACGATAAAAAAGAAACATTTTCATCGGTTGTAATTGCCCGACAAATTGGTAATGCTGTACCTGTTAGATTAGGTGAAATAATTGCAAAAAACATTAAAGAACATTTAAAACAATTCAAATGAAAACACAAGATGATATAGAAAGAGCCGAAGAACAAATTATTGAAGTTCAAAAGGATTACAAATACCGTTTAGCTGACTATTCTATCGGAGAACTTTTGAAAAAATTTGTAGTAAAAGGACAAGTATCAAATTTTGAAGATGATTCAATTTCAGGGCTTTTTGTTCCTCAATATCAAAGAAATTTTGTGTGGTTAGAAAAAATGCAGTCAAAATTCATCGAATCCATTTTTATGAATGTCCCAATACAATCTTTATTTGCGTTTGAATTAGATGAGGACGGCAACTTGGAATTGTTAGACGGTGTACAGCGATTATCTTCGATAAAATCTTTTGCAGATAATAAACTTACCCTTGCCGAATTGGAAGAATTAGACTTATTAAATGGTTTTACATTTAACGATTTGAATACGGCAAGAAAAAGAAAGTTTCTTAACACTCAGTTGAAGCTATACATCATCAACGAAAATACAGACGAGGGTATTCGTGCAGATATTTTTAGAAGAGTTAATGAGGGCGGTCAACGATTAGAACCTGCCGAAATTAGAAAAGGTAAATTTATCGGGAACAATTTCTATTCGTTTATTTTAGAAATCTCAGAATCAAACGAATTTCAGAAATTATTTAGCTCAACCAAAGATTCAGATAAACTAAGAGGGGAAAAAGAAGAATTAATCTCTCGCTTTTTTGCCCTTTCTAATAAATATCAAAGTTTTGTCCATTCAGTAAAAGGATTTTTAGATAATTATATTATTGAGGCAAACAGAAACTTTGATGACACATAGAAAGAAGAAATGAAAAACGAATTATTCAATTCGCTAAAATTCGTTGAAGATAATTTTCCTAATGGATTTAGAAAGTCCGAAAGCTCAAAATCAATTCCACGGGTACGTTTTGAAGCAATAGCTGTTGGCACAAATTTGGCATTAAGAAAAAACCCAAGACTAGTCATTGATAATGTTAAATGGATAAATTCAAACGAATTTAAACATTGGACAACATCAGATGCAGCTAATAACAAATCTAAAGTTATTGGGAGAATTGAATTTGTAAAAAATTGTTTAGAAGGTAATCAAGAATTAATACAACTTACTTATGACAGTTAGAAAAGAATTTGATAATAGAGTTGATGAAATAAATTCATTTTTTGAAATTCTAAACATAATTGAGTTAGAAAAACCTCATATTTGTGCAATAAATTTAAAATCGGAAGAAGCTAATCAAAAGGTAGTCCTTGATGTAAATTCGTCTAAAGTTGACACACTTCGTTCAACAACATATTTGCTTTTATACAACCTAATAGAATCAACTGTATATAATTCAGTTATTTCTATTTTTGATGAAATAAGTGACAATGGTTTAAAGTATTTTGACATTGTGGAAGATGTGCAAAAGTATTGGCTAAACAATATGTACAAACACGATGACAAAAAGAAAAAGGAAACCATTATTGAAACAATAATGAATGTTACCATTCAAATTTTTAATAACACGATTGTTTTAGCCTCAAATAAAATCAACTACGGAGGTTCACTAGATGCTAAAGCTATCTTTGCGACTGCTAATTCAATGAAAATAAATATTGGGAATGTTCTTAAAATTTACGATGAAAATAAACACGGACAAACCCTAATAGAGATAAAACAAAAACGTAATTGGTTAGCTCACGGAGAAAAGTCATTTATCGATGTTGGCAGTACAAGTTCTTTTGGACAATTAGAAGAAGTGAAAACTAATGTTCTTGACTTCTTAAGGGAATTTATTTCGGCTGTTGAAACATACATTATAAAACAACAATACAAAAAGACAGCTGTCTAAAATAAAAAGTACTCTAACCAACAGCAGATTGACCAAAAGCGGGTTCAGTGCTTAATTGAACATTGTGTTTTCAAATGAACATGAGTACTAAGTTGAAAGTAAGTACTTCTAAATCCCCACCATCGCCAAGCCCTTGTTAGGGGTAGCATCCAATTTGAATCTAAACACCAAATTTTTAAAATAAAACTAATAAAATGCAAAAAAAACAAAAAAAATGCGTAACTTTTCTTTGGAATAATTGTAACCCTACAAAAAAACTATATTTTATGAAATTCATTTTTGTAAAGATGTTTTATTTTTTTATACAAAACTTTGGTATATCTTGCCAAAATGGAATAAAAAACACAGTGTGTTAGGGGGTTTTGTAGTTGGGCATCCGTTTAAAAACAAACAGACAATGAAAGTATTTTGCTCAATTTTACTTGTAATGCTTTTTTCATTAACTAGTTGTGATAACCGAACGACAAGTTCTGAAATTGAAAACAACCCTGAAAATGGGGATTTGAATAACACATTTACAGAACAACCACCTGTTGTGGAACTAACACCTGAACAAAAATTTCAACAAGAGAAAGAAAAATTGATAGCAAACGGTTGGCAAGAACAAGATGTGGCAAATGGACAACTACCTAATTGCTACAACTTGAAGCCTAAAAAAGGAAAGATTGATAATTCACTTGAAGTTTATGTTGGTAGTGGAACTGATGTTGCAATTAAAGTAATGAACTTGGAAAATGAAAAATGCGTTCGCTATGTTTTCATTAACAGTGGCTCTACCTATTCTATAAAAAACATACCAGAAGGAAGATATTATCTCAAAATAGCGTACGGTAAAGATTGGCTATCAAAAGTAGAAAATGGTCAATGTGTTGGAAAATTTATTAGAAACCCAATGTACGAAAAAGGAGAAGATGTAATGGATTTTAACATACAGTACACAGCAGGTGGTTACAGCATACCAGGTTTTAGACTTCAATTAGATGTTATTTCAAGTGATATTTCAAACTCTTTTAGTTCGCATAATATTTCTGAGAATGACTTTAATCAATAGGAGAAAAATCGGCTACCAACTTTGCATTTGTTCAAAGTGGGCATAAGAGCTAAATTGAAACTTTTGTACTTTATATGAGCTTTGGTGCGTATGGAAACGTTAGTGCTTCTAATTCTTACCTGTGCCAACCTGCAAAACGTTGCAACAAGCGTATAACAATCAACAAATCTTACATAAATTTTTAACTCTGTAATAAAATTGATACCTACTTACAATTTCTCCTTTAAATAAGCAATGTTTTCATTTGCATCTTTTTGTTTTAACTTGATAATTTCCAATATTTTTTCTGTTAGGTACGGATAATCTTTCATATTAAACTGATAATTTCTAAAATACCAAGATAATTCGACTATAATGTCTTTAAATTTTTCTTTCTGAGTAAAATCGTCATTTGCTTTAAAATTTATATCAATATCAGTAATTTTATCAATTGTTTTTTTTAAAGCATTATTCCTAAGTTCATAATCACTAAGTTTTTCGATTAAATTAAGTACCTGTTTAGTTTGTTCTATAGTTTTTAATTGCGTTATAGCGTTTTCAACATTTTGTTTGTTATATTTTTCGTCCAATACTCGTTTTGAATTATAATAGGTTTGCATGCTCAATAAAATTTGTTGTATTTCTGTGTTATTCCCAATAATGGATGCATCTCGTTGAACTGAACTAAGAGTTGAATTTTCTATTAGTTCATCCAAGGTTTTATTTTTATAAGTTATTATGATACTGCTAAATACTTCTTGCTTGCCGTTTTTATTTTCTTGAATGGATTTTAATTCACAAATTTCCTGATATTTTGATTTTTGTGAATCTTTGGTAATAATTATTTTAGTTAATTTAATTATTTCTAAAGTTAAGGAATCTAATTGGGCTTGTAAACTATCTCTTTCAATT
>JASGCW010000131.1 GCA_030053945.1 Limnohabitans sp. | reverse complement strand
AATTTGTAGTTCCATCAGCACAAACAGTAAAAATTGTGTTGATTCTATTATTTTTGAAGTATTTTCAAATAACTACTGCATTTATCGAGTAGCTAAAAAAAGTACATTCTAGACTATTTCTACTTCATTAATTAATTCGGGGATGAAATAAATTAAATCTTTACGATCGTACATTTTTGGAAAAATTTTATTGCTGACTATAATGCAAGGTGTAAAATTGATATTGTTCCTCTGATTTAATAAATATTGTTGATTTAAAATTTCGTTTATTCTCAATTCATTTAATGCGAATTGGTTAACATCTGGTTCGATTTTATTTTCAAACCAATTATGCAATGCTTTCATAAATGGCTCTTGTCCTTGTGTAAAATAGATTTCGATGAATTTATGATGAATATCTTTAGATTTTTCATCTTTACTTTCAATGTTGTAATTAAATTGAATCGTGATGCATACTTCATTTTTGTAGGTTTTCAATATGCCTTCTATGATTTGATGGGCGTCTTTACAAAATCCACAAAAAGGATTAGTTACTATCGCAATTTTTAGAGCCGAAGCAGGGTTTCCTACTACAAGTGAACTTTCTTTTACAGGAACATTTACCTCATTAGAAGCAGTAAGTGCTAACTTAAACAATTCGTAATTTCTTTTAAATCGATAGGAAGTTGACAATTCACTTTTTTGCTCATTTTTAATTTTTAAACTTTCTTTTAAGGAATTTACGATGAAATACATTACTGTAAATAGAAACAAAAAAGAAATAATTAACGTATTGTTTATTTTTAATACAGATGGATTAGAAAAATAAGTTGTGCCTATTTGTATGTATAGTAACCCAATGATAAGTAAACAAATCGTACACCATTTTTTTGCAATTTGTGTCTGATGATATATAGATAAAAACGTAACGGGTACAGAAAGCAGCAATAAATAGAATTGAAAATTTAAAAAAGCATCCGTTTTATCTGCTATTTGAGAAACAAATAATAATATGAATTGAGTTATAAAAAAAGTTATACTAAAATTACTATAATTAAATTTTTCAAGAAAGTTTAACCCTTTAGATTTTATCACAGCATCGCAATCTGAACTAGCACTTATAGTACAAACTGAAGCTGAAAATGTTGTTTCTATCCCTATTTCTTTTAATATAGCCTCGATAGAAAAATAGATACCCATTAGTGATAAACAAGAAAATACTAAAGTTGAAGTGCTGCTTTTAGTTACAAAAAGAAAAAGTATGTATAAAATTAATGCTATCCCTAATAAGATAGAAGTGTTAAATTTAGAAGGTACAGCTGTTACATTTTCAACTTCTTTTTCTGCGAGTAGTACTACATCTTGATACATAGTTTTAAACTCTGCTTCCGAAACACTTTTTTCTTTGTTTTCATTATAATATTTGAATCCTGAATCAGACTTTTCTACTAAAGTAAGAAAGGGTTTATTATTTTCTGTTTTTAAAAGCGCGACAAAATTTTTAGGCAAATGAAAAATGTTATCAAAGTCTAATTTAGTTGCTAAATTTTCGATATTAAAAAAACTCAAGGTATCACTTATTGCTAATAATGAAGGATATTCAGAATGGGATTCTATCTGGAAAAGAAATTCAGCTTGGTCAATAGTGATTTTTTCCTTTTTCAAATATTGAAAAAGAAAAGGAAATTTTTCAGCCATAATTTGATGTTGTTTAGTTACTTAAGGGCGTTAGCTATGTTGTCGTAAAACTTTTCCTTTTCGCTAGGCAAGCCCTCTATTTTTGTTAGTTTTTTTGTTTTTGAATTATATACGAAATATGCAGGAATCGTATTGCTTAAGGTACTTAAGTATTTATCTTGATAATTTTTATCCCCTAAAAAATGATACGCAGCAAGGTTATAATCCTGAATATATTTTTCCCATTTTGTAAGTTCTGTTTCTTTATCAAATGAAACATATACTGTTTTTATGTTTTTACTTTCTAAAAAAGTATGTAAATCTTTATTAAAATCAAATTGTTTTACACACGGACTACACCAAGTTGCCCAAAAATCGATAAACACATCTTGATTAGGGAATCTTTGCGCAAGTGCCTCTGATAGCGATTGATTAGGTTGTGCAAAAGGATTTGAATCGACAGGGTTTAAGACTTTCTCATATATAGCAAAATCTCCTATTTTTACATTTGTTTTTACTACCTCCTTTTTATCGCTAAAATTTATATTTTCAACAGCAATATTCATTATAGACTCAGAAAGTGGTTTTATATAAGGACTATTGGGAAATTTTTCTACAAACGCATTGTACACTGTTACTAAGTCTTTAAATTTTATGGTGTTTTCTTTGTCGTAACTTTTTACCAAGTCTAGTAAAATTTGACCAACAAATGTTTCTTGATATTCATTTGATTTTGAATAATCTATTACTCCAAAATTTTTTGACTTTATTTTAAAAATATCATCAAATTGATTCCAAAATCTTATGCCTTTTTCTTTCTTAGCTATGGCTATGCTTTCTAAATATAAAGCGTTTTTCTTTATTAATCCTGGAAAAAATAATGATTGTAAATTATTCTTATTGTATGTATTATACTTTAAATTAAAATATAAAGCTATTTTGTCAGCTTCTTCTTTTGGTAGATTTAATTTTAACTGTTCTCTCATATTAGCGTCTGTAGCTGCATTTAACACTAATATGTCAATACTATGTTCCATTACTGTTTTGGTGTAATTTAAACATAATTTAGATATCTGTTTGTCTTGAAAATACGAGCTATATTGTTGGTAATATTTTTTCTCTAGGTTGTTAATTTTAGATATAACCTCATCTGCATTTTTGGAAGAGGTATATATATTTACTATTTCCCCATTAAAAGCAACTGGAGCTATTTTTATATCAGAATACATTTTATTAATGACTGAATTTTTTCCTGTAAAAATTATCCCATCACTTTTTTTCTCAAATCTAATTGTGTCTCCAGGTTCTACAAAAAATCGGGTACTAGCTATTCCGTTGAATGGTTTTTCAAAAATAAAAATCATTCCAAAATCAGAAATATCAATTTTTTTAACAAACTTATTATTCTTTATTTTAGCCGTATCAGAAGTATAAAAAGGTAATGTGCTATATTTTCCTATTGGCTTGCTAAAACTAATATAGTCGCCTCCATAAAGATTAGGTAAACTACCAATAATTGTAACTTGTTTATTCTGAGAGTTACAAAATGAAACTGAAAGAAATAGAATTGAAAATAAAAATGTTTTCATTGTTTTAATTTTATTGGCTAGTTATTACTATCAATATACTTTGCAACTTGAAGAAAGTTACTGAACATAAAAATTAGACTGCTTTATAATGTTAATTGGAATTTTTAACTGGAATTTTTAACTGAAATTTTTTACTAAAATAAATCTATTTATGTTTTGATAAAATTAAAAATCAATTTAATTCTTTAATTAAAACATTTTAAAAACTAGAGCCGATTTATCAGCTCTAGCAATTAATCTTAGTACTGCGGACACGTGCTCGCACAAAAAGATTGACAGTCACAATACGTTAATACTGCACCTCCAGAACCACAAGTGCAATAAGGCATAAATCCTCCAGAAATATTCTTCATTTCGTCTCTACCTAAACTTTTTCCTAAGTTTAATCCATTTAATTTTTTCATAACTTTGTAAATTACATATTATTATACAGCCTTGCAAATATGACAGCAAATTATAAAATGTAAGGCTGTTTTTTTTGGGGTTTGTTTACTCACACACTATCTTGTAACAAACCTTTAAACAAAAATAGTGTTTTTGTTTCTTTTTTCTTTGGGTGAAACGCCCGCAATTACTAGCTAGATAATATTTTTATTTGTTTCAAGTTTCAAACTTTATATTAACATTTCATACTGCTCACAAAAGAATTTCCATTTCCCACGGTTGCTGAGCTTGTCGAAGCACTACACTCCTAATTTTAGTAAATACACTACCAGCGAAAAAATTACGTTTGTTATCATTTGTATAATTAGTTTGATTATTTAATTGCTAATTCTAAAATCGTAACCTTACTGTGAAAAATGTTTGTTAGTTTTGTTTTCGATTTTGTTGAGGCAAAGTAAAGGGAGAGAAATGAGGTGGGCAAATGAAGCCACCCTGAATTAATAAATTACCACCCCGAATTAATAAATTGATATATTTAAAAATTTGAATATCAGCATTTAAAATCGAATTATACAAATGAACATGAAAACAAAAAAAATAATTATTTTATCTTTTTTTTTAATTAGTTCCATTGTTTTTCCACAAAACAAACTCTTAAAATTAGACTATAAAACTCTTAAAAAAGAGTTTTTTGACAATACTTCTAATAAAGCAAAACAAAAAATTTATGCTAAAGCATTTCTAGAAAAAGCAAAAAAAGAAAATAATAGACACGAAATTATAAGAGGATATTATTACCATTCATTAATATATAAGGGAACACAAAATGATTTGGCTATAAAATATCTCGATACGGTAATACAAAATTCTATAAACACTAATGATGATGTCTTTCCTAATTCGGCCTATTGTGAAAAAGCGGCTATATTAGAAACTCAGTTTAAATACAAAGAAGCGTTAGAAAATTTCTTAATTGCCGAACAATACGCACTTACTAATAACCGATTGGAAGATTATTACAATGTTAGGTATTTTATAGGACTTTCAAAATCTGAAAATTTAGGTGAGGTGCAAGAAGCTCAAAAAATTTTCAAAGAAGTCTTCAATTATTTTAAAAAAAACAATCCAAAAAGCTATGTATATGAACAGGTTACATTTGCTTTAGCAGACTCATATAAAGCATTAAAAGTTTGTGATTCGGCAACCTATTATAATAAATTAGGATATAAATTATCACAAAAATCAATGAACTTACCAATGCTCTATATGTTTACTTTAAATGAAGGAGCCAACTTAGTTCTAAAGAAAAAGTATTCTATTGCACTAGATAGTGTTACTAGAGCTATACCTCAAATTAAAAAATATCAAGATACTCCAAACTTAATGGCATCTTATTTTTATTTAGGTAAAATTTATGAAGGACTGGAAAATAGAAAAAAAGCTATTGAAAATTTTATCAAAGTAGATTCAATACATACTACTAATAAAATTATGTATCCAGAATTAATAGACGGTTATCATTATTTAATAGCACATTATAAAAAAACTGGAGATAAGGAAAAACAGTTAGAATTTTTGAACAAGTATATTAGTATTGATAGCGTGTTTCAAAAAAATCACAACAATATGTATAAGTTACTTGTAAAAGAATATGATATTCCTACCTTAGTCAGAGAAAAAGAAAATCTAATTCAATCTCTACAAAATTATAACAGTATCTATCTTACAGTATTAGTAGTTTTTTTACTTGGTATAGGAGGTTTAGTTTATAACCATTATAAAACAAAAGAGAAGTACAAAGCACGTTTCAAAGAAATAATTCAAGAACATCAAAAAAAGCAAGTAGAAAGGGTAATAGAAAAACCTAATCTAGAAGAAACTATAGAAAGAATAGAAAAACAAGAAAGTAATTTAATCCCAACGACCAATGCGCCTAATGAAGTAGAAAAAAGAATTTTAAAGAATCTGAAAGTATTTGAGTTTGAAAAAAGGTTTCTAAAAAAAGGAATCACATTACAAAGCTTGTCTAAAGAGTTAGAAACAAATACAGTATATTTTTCTAAAACTATCAATGCCTATAAAGAAAAAAAGTTTAGTGATTATATTAATGATTTAAGAATAGATGAATGTGTAAATCAACTTCAAGAAAATACTAATTTTTTTAAATATACTATTGAAGCTATTGCACAGGAATTTGGGTTTAATAATGAAGATACTTTTTCAAATGCGTTCCAAAAAAGAGTCAAATTAAAACCAAGTTACTTTATAAATGAATTAAAAAACACTATTGATAATCAATGTATTAATAAAAATTAGCCTTGAATTAATAAATTCAAGGTAAGTTTAAGAGATGTATAATTTTACCTTATTAATTTCTTAATACTTTTGAAATGAATTTAAAATTTAAAAAAATGGAAAAAATAAACGAAAAGAAATTGCAATTTAAAAAAAGAACTGTATTAGTATTAACAGATTTAAAAGCAATTAAAGGTGGTGTTTATGATGATACAAAAAACACTATAGAGATTACAATATCAAAGCAAGGTTCATCTGGCAAATGTGCTTAAAATTATTTGTTTACTATTAAATAAGCGCTATTTTAATTCTTTAATTAGTGCTTATTTCTTATTTTACTAATTTTTAAAAATATTATATGAAATTATTAATATCCTTTATTTTTTGTTTATCCATTTCCATTTGTTATTCTCAAACAAATTCATCAACCAAAGAAGATATTATAAAATATTGGCATCATAAAGATTATGCTCAAGATAAAGTTTTGGGAATATCTTTAGACAAATGGGTTAAACAAAATAAAATTAAACCCAAGACAAATAAAATTATAGTGGCTGTATTAGACACTCAAATGGATATCAACCACGAAGATTTAAAACCTGTAGTATGGAAGAATATAAAAGAAATCCCTAACAACAATAAAGATGATGATAAAAACGGTTATATAGACGATGTAAATGGCTGGGATTTTTTAGGCACAAAAAATGGTCACTATATGGTGTATAAAAATTATGAATATACTCGGATAGTAAGAGAACAATCAACAAAATTTCAAAATAAAAAACGTGAAGAAATAAAAGAAGGTGATTTACAAGATTTTGACGAATATCAAAGAGCTTTGAAAGTACAAGAATCAAAAGTAAAGTTTTATCAAAATTGGCGTAAATCTTTAGTGTTTGATATCAGTGTATTTAATAAGAGTAAAGATACTTTAAAATACTTTTTTACAAAAGAAAATTATACTATTAAACAACTTGACAGTATGTATAAAATTTACAAAATTAACGATAAAACATACAAACAGAGAAGAGATAGTAATGATCAAGATTTAGGAGCATTGATTAGTTATATGAAAGCAAATTATGAGTTAAACCAATTTAAAATAGAAGATATACAAGGACAAAAGGCACAATTAGATTCTGTATTAGAACGCAATATAAATATAGACTTTTTAGAACGTGAAGAAATAGGTGATAATCCAGCTAAACTTGAAAAAGGCTACGGTAATAACAAAGTTGGCGCTATAATAAAAGGGGTACAAGAAATAAATGAACATGCTACTGAGGTTGCTTCAATAATTGGAGCGAACCGAAGTAACAAAATTGGCATAGATGGTTTTTCAGATAGTATAATGATAATGCCTATACATCTCTCCGCCTCGGGTGATGAACACGATAAAGATATTGCAATGGCAATACGTTATGCTGTAGATAATGGTGCTAAAGTTATTAATATGTCTTTTGGTAAAGAATTTAGTTTGCATAAAGACTGGATAAAAGAAGCTTTTGCATATGCAGAAAAGCACAATGTTTTATTGGTACATGGTGCTGGAAACGATGGCAAAAATACTGACGAATTACCTTTTTATCCTAACGATTATAATTATGATAATAAAGTTGAGGTTTGTGGAAATTTTATAACTGTGGGCTCTACTAATAAAAATTATGGAGAAAAAATGGTTTCTTCATTTTCTAATTATGGGAAACAAAATGTAGATATATTTGCTCCTGGTGAGGAAATTTATGTTGCTTTTCCTAATAATAAATACGATTATAATTCGGGTACTTCATTAGCTTGTCCTATGGTTTCTGGTGCAGCAGCACTTATCTGGTTATATCACCCAAAACTTACTGTACAACAAGTTAAGAAAATAATATTAGAGTCAGGAATATCTTATGATAATGAGGTTATTGTACCTGGTACATCAGATAAAAAAGTAAAATTCTCAGAACTTTCTAAATCAGGCAAAATCCTTAATGTGTATAATGCTATGGAAATGGCGAAAGAGGTGAGTAAAGGAAAATAATTAATGTCTAATATCTAAACTTTTTAGTTTGTCTTCACAATGAATAAAGAAACTTCCTTTTTTATTTCTTATTTCATAAGATTGAAAAATTGGAAGCTGAAAATGAAGAGTTAAAAGAAAAGTTAGGTAAAACTTTATGAAAATATTCACAATTGTGGTAAAAGACTTTTAAACGAAAGTGTAAATATATGCTGTTTTTTGTGTATGAAGCTGGTGGTCTATGTGACAACGCCTATTGTCAACTTCAACGAAGATAATTTAGTTTATCAAAATACGTTGACAGCTTCAGCGAAAACAATTCAGCCCACCAACTTAGTTTGACAGCGTTAGCGAAACTAATTTAGTCTATCATACCACTTTGACAGCATCAGCGAAAGTAGTTTAGTTTATCATAGTACTTTGACACCCTCTGCGATGTGTATTGAGACCATTTATATTTCTTGAAAATTGCTGTTATACAAGTTTTTAAATGTATTGTTAAACTTTCTTTAAAAAATATGTAATCGTTATACATACTACACTTTTTAAATATATTTGAGTATCAAATTTTAAAATATGAAACTATATCCATTATCAGCTTCCAAGCTTCAGTATCTAGAAACAGGGCAATTTATAATTCGCTTTTTAAGTGATTTTGAGAATTTTCCACTTGACGCATCCACAGATCCTGACTTTAAGCGACTTTATGATAGAACTCATTTAAACTTTTAGCAAGATAAGAGCAAAAGCGAGATAATGCCAATTTA
>JASGCW010000130.1 GCA_030053945.1 Limnohabitans sp. | reverse complement strand
AAATAATATACATTAATTAAAAAAATGCGAACTAAAGTTCGTATAAGTAGATGTTCTCGGCAACTATAATAAATAAGTGAAAAACAATGCTTTAAACTAAATGTAGTGAAAAAATGGGCTGGTCATACTCACTTGGTAAATCGCCAAAACGACAGGAAAACACCGAAATAAAAGATAAATTTACTTTTGTTTTGGAATATAAAAATAAAAATTTACATTTGTATTTTAAATTATATTATATTATTTCACTTTTAAATTATTAGTATTATGAAAGAAGAAAATCTAGCATCCGAACAAAGCCTTGAATTTCAGGCAATTAATGATTTTGTAATAAGTATCGCCAAAGTTGTACAAGTTACGCCGAAGCACAATATCACAACTTTAGATTATAAGTTGGCACACGATAATGGTGAGGGGGACGAAGGCAATAGATTCACGGAATTCAAAGAAATTCCATTAAAAGAAATACATTTTTGATAAGTTGCGATATGGCTTTCTCATAAAAAGTTGGCATATTTTTTTGCCATATTTATGGCAAATATAGTAGTAAAAATGCCTTTATGCTCTTGTGTATATACTCAAAAGTGGCAAACGAGGCAAATTTTCGCCCTCTGTATTTTTATAGGAAAGCCATATAAGTTGTGAATTTTACACTTTAATTGTCAATAATTTAAAAGACACCGTTTACACATTATTCCTTATTTTAGAGTTTATCAAATAATTAATTAGATGAATATTTTTGACATTTTAACCGATGGGGAAATTGAAGAATTCAAGAACTGTTATACCAAAACCTCATTATTGGTTAGAGGAACGCAGGGCAGGTTTAAAGAACTAATCTCTTTTGAGTCTTTAAGTGCAATATTGAATTCCACAACTTTTCCTTGCGACGACATTCGCATCATTAAGGATAATCTATATTTGCAATATGAGAATCCTGACGAGATTATTGAACATATCGCAAATGAAGCTACCCTCATATTCAATAAGATACATAATAGAGATTCTAAGCTTAAAGAGTTAATAACTTCAATTAGTTTATTCTTAAAAAGCCCTGTATCTGCTAATTTATATTTATCTCAAGCAGGAGTTGGAGGTTTTGGTATACATTATGATTCTCATGATGTAATGGTTTTGCAAATAATAGGAAGCAAACAATGGAAGATATTTAAGCCTACAAAGCAAGACCCGTTGTTTTACATGAAATATCATGACCGCATACCTCCTGTGGATAATCCTTACTTAGAATTGACTTTAAATGAAGGGGATATTCTTTATATACCTAGGGGGGAGTGGCATTCGGCTATTGCGGAAAATGAAACTTCCATGCACTTAACAATCGGGATAAGTAATAAAACGGGGGTGGATTTTATTTCTTGGTTGGGTCAAGAACTAACTGAAAGACCGATGTGGAGAAAGTCTTTTGGACTAAGTAGGGAGTTACAATTAGAAGAATTAATTGGTGAACTAATTGGAATACTTAAAGATAAGACATTAAGTCTGGAATATTTTAATTTTAATGATCTCCTTGCCACACAAACCACTCATTTTAATCTGCCAATTCAATTTAAATATAGTAATCAAAATTTAAAAAACCTAATAATTAAGAAAAGCCCTGGGTACAGCAGACTCAATGAATTTTCTGACCAACTTATTCTTGAATTTAAGAATAAAAAAATAACATTGCATCCAAATGCCGCCAAATTAATTAATGAAATTGAAAAAGGGAATGGAATAAATGTTGAAAGAAGCATGGAAGAGTTATTTCCTTTTGGTAGTTCTGTTGCATTAAACCTTATTCACAAGCTTATTGTAGAAGGTTATATAATCGAAGTTTAGCGTTAACTAATTTTTAAGATAATTTTTTCATGGGACATAACGAATTCTTAACTGCAACTGCTAATTTTGACTATTCGCAAGTAGATTATAGTAGTAACAATATTTATGAAATGCTTAGCTATGTTTGGAATTTATCTGAACAACGTTGCGCTCTTTACTTGCGAGGTTCTTTTAGCAATTGGAAGGGCTTTAACCCTTTGGATATTGATGTCTATTATGTGTTATATGAAGATGATTTAAGTATTAGCGATATAGATGATAGGGTTAAATTAAAGTTTCCTAACCTTCCAAATCTTGATATATCAATGTTTACTAAGAAGAATCTATTAAACACGGATAAAAGATTAATGACCAAATTAATTTTATTAAATGAAGGGAAATTTATTTTTGGCGAAAATCTAATACCGTTAATCGAACAAATTCCATTAAATGAAGAGTGTGCAATATCAATTTCATTTAAACAAACTATTATTGTAAGTAAAAAATTATTTGCTGTTTGCAATATTTATTTAAACTCTAAAAATATTGGAACAAATGCATATGATTATTCATCTTCTTCGATTGCAAAATCTGTGCTTAGATTAGTTATGCATAATTTTATTAGATATGAAGGTGTGTTTAATAGGAATGTCTTAGATTGTCATGATTATATAATTGCCAATCATCCTGAACTTACACTACACGCAAAAATGATGCTTGATAGAATTAATGGTATGCATTTTAGTCTTGGTCATTTTTTAAATTCCGCCATAATTTTATATCATAAATTACATCAACCTGAATACGAGTAAATGTAATTATATTGGCGCAAATTATATTTGGTTAGTACCAAAAACATAGGCGAACAGTCGTCAAGATGAAAGTAAAGTACAGCAAAAAACAAGCATTGCCGTTAAACAAAAAAGCCGAGAACATTTGCATCTTCGCCCATTTTTCCTATTCCAGCGACACAACGCCCAAAAACGTTGTGCGTCAGTGTAGCGAACCACAAAAACAGACACACATTTCAGAAAAAAGACGTAAATTTGTAGAAATAATTTTGACAAAATGGAAATATTAGGTAACGACAAACATAAAATAATCTATGCAGACGCTTTAGAAGCATTAAAAAAGCTACCAGACAATTCTGTGGACTTGATTTTTGCCGACCCACCTTATAATATAGGAAAGAATTTTAATGGGAAAATTGAAAAATGGGACACAGAAGAAAGTTATTTAGAATGGTGCTATGAATGGCTTGACTTGTGCATTCAAAAACTTAAACCAAATGGAAGTTTTTATGTAATGACAGCTACTCAATTTATGCCTTATTTTGACATTCATTTACGCAAAAAACTAACAATTCTGTCAAGACTTGTTTGGTCTTATGATAGTTCAGGCGTTCAAGCTAAAAAATATTATGGTTCTATGTACGAACCTATCTTGTTTTGTGTAAAGGACAAAAATAATTATACTTTCAATACAAACGACATTTTAGTAGAAGCAAAAACAGGAGCAAAACGCAAACTTATTGATTATCGTAAGGCTGTACCGACTGTTTATAATTCAGAAAAAGTACCAGGAAATGTATGGGAATTTTCAAGAGTTCGTTACAGAATGAACGAATATGAAAACCACCCAACTCAAAAGCCAATTTCGTTACTTGAAAGAATAATAAAAGCAAGTTCAAATGAAGGAGATTTAGTTTTAGATCCATTTTCGGGAACTTTTACAACTTGTTATGTAGCAAAAGAATGTAATAGAAATTCCATTGGTATTGAGTTGCAAGACGAATATGTTAAAATTGGTTTGAGAAGATTACAATTAGCCGAAGAATTCAAAGGCGAAAAATTGGAAAAAGAAATACGGACTTTTGAAACCGAAAAAATTGCGACACAACAAAATTTAACTTTATTTGAACCTAATGGAACATATATTCACAGCCAATATTAAAGAGGTTTTACAGCATAATTTTGACAAAAATGCAGATGATATTTTTGAAAAAAGCCAACTCATTCAATACATAAACGAGAAAACTTGTTCAGCAGGAAGAGGTTCAAAAGCAAGAGGTAGTTTTGCTAATCTATACGCCATTTATGTAATTATCGAGGATTACATAGCCAATGGATTTGACACAAAAGGCGACTATTCAAAATATGAAGGTGCGTTATTCAATAAACTTTTTGCAAGGCAAAGAGAGTTGCCATTTGGAAACAAATTGCAAAATCACGCCTTGAATAATCGAATGAATTCCGAGTTTGAAAAATATTTTCCGACCTCTGAGTACAAGCCAATTTTAAGAGACCAAGCGACAAATAGATATTGGATAAATGAAAATTTGTTGAATATAAAAGTTGGCAAAGCCAACTTCAATATTGCAACTGCTATCATTGAAATAATTAACGAATACACAAAGACAAAACAAGACGCTTTTCAGCGTTTTGTAAAACAATGTGAAGCACTTCAAGACATTGAAAACACTACACCCGAAAAGGTGGAGGAGTTTATTATTGGTTTACTTGCACCAAATGTTGATGCCCGACTTTTTGAAATTGTGAGTTATTCCATTCTTAAATTTTACTACCACGACCAAACAATTATTTGGGGTTATGAGATGGACAAACTCAATACCGAAAATTTGAAACTTTACAAAACAGGACGAACTAACGCAAATGACGGAGGTATAGATTTTGTAATGAAACCATTAGGTAGATTTTTTCAAGTAACCGAAACTTTGGACTTCAAAAAATATTTTCTTGACATTGACAAAATCCAAAAATATCCAATAACTTTTGTAATCAAATCAGACGAAGAAGTTGACCCTCTAAAAAAGAAAATACAAGACAATGCCGACAAAACATACACAATAAAAGCCATTGTCGAAAAATATATGGCTTGTATTGAAGAAGTAATAAATATTCCAATGCTGAACGTAAGATTTAATGAAGCAGTAAAACAAGGTTACTTAAACAACATACTTGACGAAATTGTAGTGCAGAGTAAAGTCGAATTTAACTACACAGACGAAGAGGACGAAGAATAACACCGAACGGCTAACAGCAGTTTGGCAAAATGGCGGATTCAGTGCTAAATTGAACATTTGGTTTTCTAATGAAGTTTAGTGCTAAAATGAAAGTAAGTGCTTCAAAATCCGCCACTTCGCCAAGCTGCAAAACGTTATGCAAAATAAAAAACCACTATAAACAATTAAAAATATGCCACTTGTAGAAATTAGATATGTAAAGGAACAAGTTAATGAATTAAAAAAAGCAGAACTTGTAAACGGAATTATGGACATTATAGTTAATATTATGCACAGAAATCCCGATTTAACTGTTTTAATAGTCGATGAAGTAGAAAGTAAAAACTGGTTGATTGGTGGAAAACCTCTAATTTTCGCAGATAAAGATACAAAAACAGTAGTTGCTGTAAATATCAAAATATCTAAGGGGACAAGTAATCCGGAAGAAATGTTATCAGTGATAAAAGCAGGTAAAGACTTGATTAATAAAATTTTTGGCAATGGTGATTTAACAAACTATTTTGTAATTCAAGAGCTTAATTCTGATAGTTGGGGTTTTGACGGCATTTCTATGACAGAGAGAAATCGATTAGAAAGATAACCAAAATTTATTCAAACGATTTGATATTGCGAAATTTCATTTTATCATCAACCTTTTGTAAAATTACAAAAAAGTAAATTATGAAAACAGATAAACAACATATTGTAAATACTTTGATTTACAATAAACTCCAAATAAGTAATTTTGGAATTTCAAGAATTGGTCTATTTGGCTCATACGTTAGAAACGAACAACATGAAAAAAGTGATATTGACATTTTTGTTGATTTTCAACCTCAAAAAGAAACTTTTGACAATTTCATGGAACTTTGTTTTTTTCTTGACGATTTATTTTCAGGTATTAAAGTTGAAGTAGTTACAAAAAATGGATTAAGTCCTATTATTGGTCCCAAAATTCTAAAAGAGGTTGAATATGTCTAAATCACCTATTGATTATTTAATTCACATCCTATTGGAATGTGAGTACATAAATAGTGTATTAACAGAAAATATTGATTATGATAAATTTATCAACGATGAAACGCTTAAAAGAGCAATTGTTAGAAGTTTAGAAATCATTGGCGAAGCGACAAAACAAATAACAGCAGATATAAAATACAAATGGAATAACATAAAATGGAAAAATATTACTGGCATGAGGGATAAGTTAATCCATGATTATATTGGTGTTAACTATTCAATAGTTTGGGATGTTGCAAAAAACAGAATACCTGAATTAATCATTCAAATTAATGAAATAATTGATAACGAGAAAGATAAATTTGCATAACATACAATTGACCGATTATGCTGGCTTTCTGTACTTTGATACATTTGTGCTGTTTACGAGCTTTGGTGCCGGTTGATACAACAGTGCTTTTAACGATCTGAAAGCCAGCACGTACGCGTATTATTTTTCGTTATGGTGTATTGCAAAAATGATATAAATAACAGATTTAATGACAGATAAAGATAAAAAGATACAAATTAGGAACAGCACTGCTGAATTTTTGATTTTTACCAATCAAAGTAAAACATCAACAATTGAAGTTCGGTATGAAGATGAAACAATTTGGTTAAGTCAAAAATTAATGGCTGAATTATTTGATGTTGAAGTAAACACTATCAATTATCATCTAAAAGAAATATACAAAAGCGGTGAAATTAAGGAAGAACGAACTATTCGAAAATTTAGAATAGTTCAAACAGAAGGAAATAGAGAAGTAAACAGAGAAATTGATTTTTACAATCTTGATGCCATAATATCAGTAGGATACAGAGTTAATTCAGTTCGTGCAACACAATTTAGACAATGGGCAACACAAGTTGTAAAAGAATATGCAATAAAAGGTTATGTTCTTGACCGCAAACGGATGGAAAACGGAACTTTTATTGACGAAGATTATTTTGAACATTTACTAGAAGAAATCAGAGAAATTAGATTAAGTGAACGTCGCTTTTATCAAAAAATTACAGATATTTACACTACAAGTATTGATTACAACAAAGATGCCCCGACCACAAAAGAATTTTTCGCCAAAGTTCAGAACAAATTACATTACGCAATACATCAACATACAGCAGCAGAATTAATAGTAAAAAGAGCCGATAGTAAAAAGGATTATATGGGATTAACATCGTGGAAAAATAGTCTGGAAGGAAAAATTCTTAAAAGCGATGTCTCAATTGCAAAAAATTATTTAACCAAAGAAGAATTAGAAAGTTTAGGAAGAATTGTTAATGCCTATCTTGAATTAGCGGAAAACAGAGCCAAACGCCAAATTCCAATGACAATGGAAGATTGGGCAAAAAGATTAGATTTATTTTTACAATTTGATGATAGAGAAATACTTCAAAATGCTAGTAAGATAAGTGCTGAAATTGCCAAACAACACGCAGAAAGTGAATTTGAAAAATACAGAATTGTTCAAGATAAATTGTTTCAATCGGATTTTGATAAACTAATAGAAAATATTGATAATAAAGAAATTGAAGAATAAAAACACCATAACATATGCTAAAACGACAAGTGCAGGCATTGTGCGTAACTTGAAACGACAGTGCAATAATTTACATTGTGCAGAATTGAAACATTTTACTTTCAAATCCTGCACCTGCGTTTAGCATTTTTCGTTGTAGCCAATTTTAAACCAAAATAACGTAAAAAAATGATGGAATTAATTAAAACAATTTTAAGCTGGACACATACGATTTCAGCAAGTTTATCACTTGTTTTTGGAATTATAGTACTTTTAGGAGTTAAAGGAAACATAAGGCATAAGAAAATTGGATTGTGGTATTTTTATGCGATGTTGTTTAACAACATAACTGCATTATTTATATTAAACGCTTTTGGAAAGTGGTTTTTTCCACATTATTTAGCCATTGCTTGTTTAATTGTAATAATTCCAGGTATAATTTCTATCAAACTAAAACATAAATATTGGCTTAAAGTCCATATAATTTGCATGGTTTTAAGTTTCTATTTATTAATAGGTGGATCTATAAATGAAACATTTTTGCATATTCCAAGTTTAAGACCTTATATAATTAACAATGATCCCGTTGTAGGTATAACACATATGTTTGCTCAACTATTCTTTATTGGTGTTTTAGTGTTTTATCTTTGGAAATACAAAAAGTCAAAAAGTTTGAACCCCAATTCGTAGAAATTTTGTAATTTTGCAAAATGGAAAATAGAAGATTGACATTGTATGTAGATACCTCTGTGATTGGTGGTTACTTTGATATTGAGTTTGCTGAAGCAACACAATCATTGTTTGATAATCTTAAAAATTCTCAATACAATATTATGTTTTCTTCTGTTACCGAAGATGAATTAATTAATGCACCGAAATAAGTTAGAGAATTTTTAAATTCTATTCCTGAAAAACTGAAAATTAGAGTGGAACTTTCAGAAGAAGATGTAAATCTCGCAGACACTTATATTATAGAAAAAGTAGTTGGGAAAACAAGCAGAGAAGATTGTTTTCATATTGCTTTGGCAACAATTCACAAGGCGGATATTGTAGTAAGTTGGAACTTTAAACACATTGTAAATGTTTTTAGAATTAGAGGTTATAATGCAGTAAATCTTAAATTAGGTTACTCACAAATAGATATTCGTTCACCAAAAGATATAATAAATTATGAAGAATAAAGAAAAAATAATCAAAGATTTCAAAGCAGTAAAATTTATGCGAGAAGTACGTGATAAAATAAGTAACGACATTAAAGATATGAACTTTGAGCAGTTAAAAAAATATTTTGAAGAGAGAAAATTGAAGTTAACCGAAAAATAAAAACTGGCTACAACAAGGTATTGCCAAAAGCGGGGCTTCAGTGCTAATTTGAACATTCGAAATTCTATTCAACATTTGT
>JASGCW010000129.1 GCA_030053945.1 Limnohabitans sp. | reverse complement strand
ATTTACGTTGTTTTGAATTTTTTGTCAAGCGAATAAAGCTATAACTGAATAGTTACGCTATTTTTAGTTCTTCATAAAAATAAACCAATCCCATTCTGTTGGATTTCCTATACCAACGTTTGGTGTATAAAGAAAAATTTTGACTGTTGCATTCGGGTTCGAGTTTAAGTATTGTCTGACCTTAGTTAAACTTTGAACAGAATTCCAAATGGAGTTATAATTATACGCAGTATTATTTGGATTAAATACATTTTCAAATCCAGCACCAGGAGCTACAGCATCTGTAGTTGTAACTCTATCAAATTGATTAGCACTTAAAAGATTTTGTGGATAACTAATTTGCCCTAATCCCATCCAAATTATAGTTCCATCAAATACTGTTTCGTTTAATTCTTGGTATTTAAGTTTTATACTTCCAAAATCAGCTGGTGCCACATATTGATTTGTTAGCGTCATACTTGAAGAAGTAGTTGCAAATGTTAATTCTTTTCCACCCTCAAATTCATTTGTGCTATAATCTACCTTCAAGACCAAAACATTGTTCGAATTTCTTAGTGGAGTTGTACTCGGTTTAGGATTTTCTTCGTTTTTTGTACAAGAAATTAAGGTATAAATAAATGCTGTAAGTGCTAAAATTTTTGTTTTCATAGTTTTTAATTTAAATATTACATTTTAATAAACGTAAGTTCGATGAAAATTGTATATTACTTAGTTGCTTTTTTTAAAAAAGGTTGCGGCATTTTTTTATAAATCTGCTTTTTTTGGAATTATCAACTTAAATGAGTGGAATAGTTTATTTTAAATAATTGAAGGGTTATAAAAACAACTTTAATACAAATAAAAATCTTTTCTTTTCTTTATCAAATACTGCATTACATCAAGAATTCCATTTTTTTTAAGAACAATTTGAGATTCTTCATCATGTTCGCAATACTCAACAAATTCGGCTATTTTGTCTTTAGGAAGCTTTAAGTCATTGGTAAAAAAATGTTCAGAAAGATTTTTTTTAACATAGGTTTTAAGTGATGCCTTGTCTTTTTTTTCTTTCTTATTTTTGTCTTTAAACAAACTTGCAACTTTTTTTCCTACGCCTATTAAATCTACTCCATTTGCAATCTCTCCTGTATTTACACCAATAACTTTAGGACTTCTGGCATCTTTTTCAATCTTAGTTTGTGTTAGTGCGTCATAACCAACATCAATTTTCATTTTCTTTTCTGCAAAAACTTCAACTTCATCTAATTCGATAGCACGCTCACTTAGTTTTATAACAATGTCATTTGATAAAAAGAGATTATTGGTGACTTTTAATTTCTTTTGGATGTATTTTTTATGATAAAAAACAATTTCGTCATTATCTGTAGCAACAATACTAAAAAATCCATTTGTATCAGAATTAGATTTTATACGCTTCGTAATGTTAATGACTTCAATGTTTTCAAGTGGGTTTCCATTGTTGGTTATTTTTCCTTTTATGTATGTTTGGGCATTTACAAAAGAAAAACTTAGGTAAATTAGTAAGAGAAATTTTCTCATATATTGTTTTTTTTTTGCAAATGTACTTATCGCAAAATGAAACTTTTTCAAATATTTGTTAAACTTATTACTTAAGTCAAATTACACATTAGAAGTCTATTCTACTTTATTTTCTTCTCCTGATGAATATTGACAAGTCCGTACTCAAATTTTATTCCTCAAAATAGTTAACTATTTTCCTTTCTGGCATTTTCCTGAGCGCTTGATTGTATTATTTCACAACCATATCTAATGCTGCATAGGGATAAAACAAACATTTTGATGGCAAAAAAACTTACACTTTTAAATCTTCCATAAGTCTATACTACAATAATCTAAAGATTTTAATACTCCTTGTGATTAAAAACTACTTTATGACGTTTTGTTTCCATCTTGTTCCTCAAAATATAAATCTTATACCTTTTTTTTTGTAAAAAATAATGTTTAATATTAACTTTAAGCAAAACAAACAATAAACAAATTAAAAGGTATGGCTACATTGAAAGTGATTTTTCAAAACAACAGCGGATTAACAGACGACAAGGTATCAATAGGTTTTGTTTCAGGCAGTAGTACTGCTGCATTTAACATAAGTTATCAAGATACCAATGGTAATCAAACAGAAGTAAAAAACATTCAACAATTAAATACTGTCAAAGGGAGTGGCAACTGGTATTCTTTAAAAGATTTAAGCAATGGTGTTTCTATTACAAATTTTAGCGGTCGTATTTATATTGCTTATGGTCAAGCTTGGTCTGTGCTAAGTGCAGGTTATGAACCAGCACAAAGTATTACAGATCAAAATTTTTTCTTGCGCTATGACAAAATGGAAATAACTTTTAATGGTGCAGCTTCCGATGTAGCTGATTTGACCAGCATAGATTACTGGAGTATTCCTATGGAATTAACAACTACGCTGTCTGGAACTATAGTCCAAACTGATTATGGTATAAAATCAGGTAGCACAGCCGAAACAATTTACGCCCAACTTAATGCGCTAACAGCTACTTCACAGTCAGGATTAGCGGGTGCCCTACCTGCCTTGGTTCCAGGTTCTTTCACACAATCATCAAATCAGCTAGGAAGTGGTTTTGCTCGCATTATTGGTCCGTCTTCGTATCCGCCTATAGGTGGTGTACCTGTCACACCATACAATCTTTTTGAAGAATATATAGATTACTTGGTTAATACTTTTGGTCCCAATACAGTAAAAAGCGATAAAATAAAAGGACTTGGCGCAGGTATTATTGCTACTATTGCAGGTCAATTTAATGGTGTAGGCCCAAATGTACCAACTAGCGGTCCTCAAAGTGCTCAAAAATATGATTTAACAACTTCTATTGACAATCAAGGTAATATCACTTTATCTGGGACTGTAGGCAGTGAAACAAAAAATATTACAATGGTGTTTGCAAAAAGTGATTTGATCAATCCAAGTGGCATTTATGGTGCAAACGCTCCTTTTAAGAAAAATGGTGGAGGCTCAGAAAATCCTGCAAACGATGTTTATGGTTGGATTACAGGCGATTTACTAGCAGGTTTTAATATAGGAGCGATTGGTTCGACTGCAAAAATCAATAATGAGGTTGTAGGCGGTATGAATAGCAGCGATTGGTTTACATTGCCTATAAGTTCGTTATTTAGTAATTTACAAAGTAAACCAGCTTATTATAATCAATTTGCAGCTACTCTTCAACCTTTATCTGACGATTATAATTTTGCATATTCGGATCGTTTTTCACCAGTACTTATTTCCTTAAATCCAGTAAGTGTAGATACTTTACAAATAGCATTTTCTGATGTAAAAATTGAGTAATATTTGGTATATTTTTTTTTCCAAAAGGAGGCTGTTGTTTATGATTTAGACAGCCTCCTTTATTTATTTTGAAAGTTTAAATCAAAAATGAATTGAAATCTAAATAGTTCATTTTAATGAATACTATTTTATTCAATAAACTAAAAATCTAATGCCATAAAAATCATTCTTCATACTAAATTAATTCAACTTTATTCCATTTTTCACAAATTCATTCTTTTGAACTACTAACTTTAAAAGAACAATAAAAAGCGAGTAAAATCAATTTAAAACAAAAGATTAAAACATAAAGTATCAACAAACATTAAACATCAAAATTATGCAAACAAACAAAGTTTTTCAATTATCAGCATTAAGTCAAAATGATAATGGAGCAGCCGATGGTAGTCAATTATTTTGTACCATAACTCAAGTAAATGGAGGGAGTTTAAGAAATGGTTCTTCTCCTATTAATACAGGGGTACACCTTCCAATTCCTCCTGGACAAAATAGTTCAGTCGCTACACCAACATGGTTTTTAATACCTGACGGAAATATAGAAGATACTTCATTTAAATTAGAAATATCATGTCCATCAGACAGTAATTATCCATCAACATCAATAGTTGTAAAAGCATCTGACGTTCAAAAATGGGCATTAATTCCATATGATGAACGAGATAATCAAATTTATCAAAATGGAGAATATGGCATTTTTGGTTTTGCACAAGAAGGTCCAGACGGATTAATTTATACTGTAACAGCAGGTGTTTTAAACCCTCAATTGCAAGCTTATTAAACACAAAAAAAGCATTAAATGCACAAACAACTTAATTTTCTTAAGTCCTAATAATCTAAAAATGTTTTTAATGGTAGTAGATTAAACAATTTACTACCATTAAAGTTTAAAATGACAATCCCGAAGCTTCGGGATTGTC
This sequence comes from Limnohabitans sp., assembly GCA_030053945.1. Taxonomy (GTDB): domain Bacteria; phylum Bacteroidota; class Bacteroidia; order Flavobacteriales; family Flavobacteriaceae; genus Flavobacterium. Next base: position 4,635 of record JASGCW010000129.1, on the reverse strand, counting down.
ATTTATATAACTTGCTCTGAATAGTTACCGTCCTTTTAATTTATATCAAATCAATAAAATAATAGTCCTATAGTCACAAATTCTAAACTCTGAATTCTAAATTCTAAATTTCATATTCCTATCTTTGCGCTATGGGAAGAAAAAAAGATAAACAAGTCGTATTCGAAAACGTAAAAGTCCTTGATGCAGGTGCAAAAGGCGTATGTGTGGCAAAAGCCCCAGAAGGTCAGGTAATATTTTTAGCTAATGTAGTACCTGGCGATGTAGTAGATATTCAAACCTATAAGAAACGTAAATCGTACTATGAAGGTAAAGCCATAAAATTTCATTCGTATTCTGAACATCGTGTAGATCCAGTATGTGAACACTTTGGGGTTTGTGGTGGTTGCAAATGGCAAAATATGAATTACAAGCAACAGCTATTTTACAAACACCAAGAGGTTGAAAATAACCTAAAACGTATTGGTAAAATAGAATTACCTGAATTTGAACCCATTTTAGGTTCAGAAAAACAATTCTTTTACCGTAACAAAATGGAATTTGGTTTTTCTTCTTCACGCTGGATGACGCTAGAGGAAATAAATAGCGGTGTGGAGTTAGATAATAAAAATGCAGTTGGTTTCCATATTCCTAAAATGTGGGATAAAATATTAGATATCGACAAATGTCATTTACAACAAGATCCGTCCAACGCAATTCGTAACGAAATACGTCGTTTTGCTAACGAAAATAACCTTCCATTTTTTAATCCAAGAGAACATAGTGGTTTGTTACGAACGTTAATGATTCGTACTGCTTCTACTGGTGAAATAATGGTAGTAATTCAGTTTTTTGATAATAACAAAGAACAAATTGAGTTAATAATGAATTTCTTAGCGGAACGTTTCCCTGAAATTACTTCGTTACAGTATGTAATTAACCAAAAAGCAAATGACACCTTATATGACCAAGATATTATTTTGTTCAAAGGTAGAGATTACATTCTGGAAGAAATGGAAGGTTTACAGTTCAGCATCAATGCGAAGTCATTTTATCAAACCAATTCAGAGCAAGCGTATGAATTATACTCGATTACTAGAGATTTTGCTGGATTAACAGGTAACGAATTAGTCTATGATTTATATACAGGAACAGGAACTATTGCCCAATTCGTTTCTAAAAAAGCAAAAAAAGTAATTGGTGTAGAAGCAGTTCCTGAAGCTATTGCCGACGCAAAAGTAAATGCAGAACGCAATAAAATATCCAACTGTGAGTTTTTTGTAGGCGATATGAAAAATGTGTTTAATGACGAATTCATTGCTACTCACGGGCGTCCCGATGTAATTATTACTGACCCACCTCGTGACGGTATGCACGCAGATGTGGTCGCACAAATTTTGAAAATAGCTCCTGAAAAAGTAGTTTATGTGAGTTGTAATTCAGCGACACAAGCGCGTGATTTAGCTTTGATGGATAGTATGTATAAAGTAACTCGTGTGCGTCCAGTGGATATGTTCCCGCAAACGCACCACGTGGAGAATGTTGTTTTATTAGAGAAAAAATGAGTAAATAGTGAAAAGTGATTAGTAAATAGTTTTGCTAATCACTCTTTACTTATCACTAATTACTAAAATAATATGAAAAAAATACTTTTTGGGTTATTTATTATTCTATTCGCATTGCCTTTTTTCAATTGCGAACCCGATGATATTTGTGAGCAAGGTACCCCTACCACTCCGAAACTAATTGTAGAATTTTATGATAACGCAAGTCCTACCGTTCGTAAAAATGTAACTAATTTAGGTATTGTGGCTAATGGTATGACTACAGGTCTTTTATTTAGTGGTGTTAGTAAAATTCAAGTTCCATTAAAAACAGATGCTAATACTGTGAGCTATGATTTTATTTTAAACTCTACTTCAACAACACCAGCTCCAATAACAGATAAGATTTCAATAAATTATACTCGAAAAGATGTTTTTATTTCAAGAGCTTGTGGATACAAAACAAACTTTGAGTTAAATGCTAACCCTAACGGAATGGTACTGAATACTCCTAAAAATTGGATTAAAGAAATCAATATTCAAAAATTTACTATCGAAAACGAAAATGAAACACACGTTAAAATATTCTTTTAGTCTTTTAGTACTCCTTTTTTCGGTAGTTGGTGTGGCTCAAAACTCGAGCGTGAAAGAACAATCGAAATCAAAAGATACTATCAAAAAAACGGATCGTTATGGTTTGAGAGTGGGGCTAGACATTTCAAAACTAGCTCGTAGTTTTTATGATAAAAATTATAAAGGTTTAGAATTAGTAGGCGATTACAGAATCACAAAAAACAATTATATCGCTTTAGAATTAGGCAATGAAAATAAAACTACTGATGATACTAGAGTAAATTTTACTACAAAAGGAACATATATAAAAGCAGGTTTCGATCATAATTTTTATCAAAACTGGCTAAATATGGAGAATATGATTCATATTGGTTTACGTTATAGTGCAAGTTCTTTCAGCCAAGAATTGAATACCTATAAAATTTATGATACTTCAACCTACTTCCCGACTGTCCCAGCAGTAGTTTCAGGAACTAAATATGATGGTTTGTCTGCGCAATGGGTAGAAGTCGTTGCAGGTATAAAAGCAAAATTATTTAATAATTTATATGCTGGCATTAGTGTTCGTTTGAATTATTTGGTTTCACAAACCGAACCTGAAAATTTCGCAAATCTTTATATACCAGGCTACAACCGCACTTATGATGGGCAATTTGGTGCGGGTTGGAATTATACAATTTCGTATTTTATTCCTCTTTATAAAAAGAAATAACAAACTATTCGTACCTATTCAGCTCTTACTTAGGGTTTGCTGAAAAACTAAAAACCCTTTCACAATAAGGGATAAGATAGCAATTTATAGTCTTAGCGCAAGAAAAAATGAAAAAAGGTTTGAAAAACCTTGCATAACTTTGAAAAAATTAACCATTAAGGAATTAAGATAATTAAGTTTACATAATAGCTAATCACACTGTGATTCTTAATTTTCCTTAATCCTTAATGGTAATAAAAAAAGAATGCTGTATAAATTAATTGTTACTTTATCTTTAAATGACTTTAAGTTAGTTTCTTGAGTTTATCAGCAAGCCCTACTTATTTTTTTTATATTAAATCAAAACAGAATAAATACCAAATAACAATCCCGAGGCTTCGGGACCAAAAAACAAAAAAATTCAAAAAAATTCAATTTCGAAACTTCAGTACAAAAAGCATCAAATAACCAAAATGTTTGACTTTTTGAATCATTAAAATATTGAAATTTATTTAGGCTTCGCTCAGTTCGGCTTCGCCTTGAGCGTACTTTGTTATTTGTGTTTTGCTATTTCATTTTTATCTAACTATAGCTGAATAGTAGAACTATTCAATCGGTTAAATAAAAGGAGTAATAACAGAATAATGCGCTATACATCTAGTTTATACCCAATAACTCTAAAAAAAATCTGTTGGGTGTAAAACTAATCCGTTTTACATAAACTGTTTTAAAAACGGCTATCTTACGAATACAAACTTGCACGTTTTACATAAATACAGCATCATTCACCACAACATAAAAAACTAAAAACCAAAACAATAGCAAAAATTCACACTAAACAAATCTTTATTGGCACAATTATTGTTTTAATTTAGTTACGTACATCATAAATTTATTAAAACTTGAAATTTTATTCAAACAAAATTATTTTTCAAATGTTTTTATCTTTAATTTTAAAAATAAAAAGATAAAAATTTGTTTTATTAAATTTATTTTTTTAATTTTCTTAATATTAACACAACAAAAAAATCACTTTAAATTAAACATTAACTAAAACATCCGATTTATGAAAAAAATTACTTTATTTATTTTTACCTTTTTTGCCCTACAAACTATCTCAGCACAAGCAACATTTACTGTTGCCAGTAAAAGTTTAGCTCTAGATTACAACATTGTTGAAACAAGACCAATGTTTCCTGGTGGTAATGATGAGTTTGTCAAATTTATTTCTAAAAATTTTCATACCCCCGAAGTTGAAGGTCTAAGTGGAGTATTAAAAGTAACTTTTGTAGTAGAAGCAAATGGTGCTATTACAGATATAAAAGTTATTAATGATTTAGGTTCTGGAACTGGAGAAGAAGCAAAAAGAATGTTACAACAATCCCCTAAATGGATTCCTGGTGAACAAAATGGAGAGCCTGTTCGAGTTTTATACACTTTACCAATTAAAATTCAAAACTAGAACATATTTTACTTTTTAAATTCCCCTTTAAACAAGTACTAAAAGCAGAAATTAATTTTTCTGCTTTTTTTATGATTACTTTATCTCCTTTAACCCTTTAACAAAAAGCCACTTCATAAATAGTTTTTCACCATCGTGAGTATTTACGGTTTGAAATTTAGGTGCTAGAATTGTTCCAATTATAAAAGCCCCAAATGAAGCTTTTAATCTTTCTAATCCTATGAAAGTTGTAAACAAATATTTCGCCGAAAAGAAAAATATAGCAAATCCTATAAAATTATAAACTAAAGATTTTGTTTTTTTGTTCATTTTAAAATTGTTATTTGAAACTGATGATGGAAGATGGAAGATGGAAGATGGAAGATGGAAGATGGAAGATGGAAGAT
>JASGCW010000128.1 GCA_030053945.1 Limnohabitans sp. | reverse complement strand
ACAAATCTACCAAAAAAAATCGTTTTTTATTGAATATTCGGGCTGGCACTAATTAGATGGTTAGCCCTTAAATATTCTAAATTATCGTCATCGCCATTATTACTAATAGCACCCCGGGGACTTATTTCTGTGTTGCTTTTTTTAAGTATCGAACCACATCACAGCATATCATTCGTTAATAATTCTCTAATAATTCAAATAATAATAATTTCCGTTTTAATTATGATGTTTGGGCTTATAACAGCTAAAAAAGAATAAGCATCCATAGCGGCGGTATGTAAAAAATTAAAATAAACATCTGTATTCTGGTAGTTTCAAAACCATATATAATCGCTAAAATAGCAATTATTATAATTCAGCTTCCTGAACTTTTCTTCTAATTTTAAAGTAGCCGATTATAATTCAATTTTCTAACAAACTGCATAATATATTCTTCGCCAGGCTAATCTTATTTTAAATTTTCAATGATCAATACATAAGTGTAATAAATTTTGTTATGTCGGTTAAACAAAACATTTTTCCTTTAACTGTAAACACAAGAGTTTTGTTATCAAAAGGCATTTTTTCTTCAGTGCCATTTAAAGACAAACAAAATTTTTTTAAGTCTTCGAGATTCATCATGATTTTGGTTTTTTTTGTTACTGAATCCATTTTTTAATGTGCAACATTTAATGTGCAAGTTAGTCCTATAACAGGTTGGGTTTCTAAGATACATTTCCAATAATCTGTATCAAAATTTTCTTCTATATTTGGAGCCAGTTCAATGGGATGCCAGATTATATTTGAAAATCCAGCTTGCTTTAAAGCAAGTTCGTAGGTGTTTATTTCAAGATGATAATTAATAATTTCAAAACATGTTCCATCTTCATTATAAAAAGTGTAAATAGTTTTTTCGCCCTCTACGCGACTGAGATTTTCACGTGTAAACCCGTAATGACGCAAGGTGTTTACAGGCGCATTATAAAGCGGGTTATTATTGATGGTTATAAATCGTCCACCAGGTTTTAAATGTTCTGCAATAACCTTGGCAAATTGATGGAGTGTTTCAAAATTTGGGGCATAATTCAATAAATAAGATGCTGTGATGAGGTCGAATTTTTTATTCAATTTTAAATGGAGAACATCTTGAATATGATATACAATGCCTAAAGGATTTTGTGCTTCAGATTCTTGTGCAAGTTGAATCATACCTTGTGAAATATCAACACCTTCAACAGATTTTGCACCTCTAAATTTTAGTTGTCTGGTATAAAAGCCATCACCGCATGCCAGATCTAAAATATTGAGGTTAGAAACGTCTCCGGTCATCTGAAATAAAGAATACGCTTCTACATATTTACGCCAAGGCTGACGCTTAGACAATTGGTATTCTTTTGAAATACGGTCATAGTTTGTTTTCATGAGAAATTAATTAAAAGTTAATATTTTGGTTATTTTTGATATGGTTACATGGATTTTATTTGTATCATTATGGATTTTTTGGTTTACTTTTATATGTGTCATGAAATCCGATTCCATTTAAAATTTGTTCTTTGTATTTTTGTATTCTTTGAACTCTGGTTTGTATTTGCTTGGGTTGCGAAAAATAAATGATATAGCCACTTTGTCTTCCAAGTGTTAGATTATTAAAGGCTTTTTTAAATATGGGGTCTTCTTCAAAAGCTGTTAATAATTCGTTTGGTATGGGTTCTGGGTTTTTCTTTAACACAATTTCGACACCATTTTTTTCAAGGGCGATGGCTTCTAAGATATAGGCTATCAGGACATCTTTAACTTTTAAAATATCGTCTGTATTTGTAAAGCGCATGATTCTTTGGGTTTGAACATTGCCTTGTTGTTGAAGTAAATTATGGGTATCTTTTAATAGAACACCCTTATAAAATCCAAGATTTGCGGAGGCTTTTAGTGCGTTGATCATTACAATGTTTTTGCCATTTAAGGTATAAACAGGCACGCCCCATTTTACTTCTTCTGTTAGGTTTGTTTGTAATACGATTTGTCTAAGTAGTTTTAATTCTGTGCGATAGGTATTTACTTTGCATTTATCTGTACCGCCATATTTGCAACGCATGCAGCCGTCTTTTAAATATTGGTTGATGTTGGTGGTCATAGGGTTTTTTATGAATTTGATTTGTGGTTGTAATATTTTTTATAAAAAACTTTTAATTTGCCAAAAATATTTTCAAAAAAGTGTCAGCCTATATGAGATAAAAGCAGTTGCTGTTTCTTTTATAGGTGAAAATTTGTTGTTACGAAAAAACTGCAATGTTTTTTATTGACAGGTATATCCACCATCTGCCGCCAACAAGGCGCCTGTAATAAAAGCGCTATCATCAGATAGAAGAAAACGAACAGTTTTTGCTATTTCATCGGGACTACCAATACGCCCTAATGGTTGAACGCTATTCAACGAAGCATAAACTGTGCCTTCATCCTGCCCAGAGTGCGTAACAAATTGTTTTACAGCTTTATCGAGTAGCGGCGTTTGAATGGTTCCAGGACATATACAATTAACACGAATGTTAAATGGCGCATAATCGATAGCGGTGCTTTTGGCTAATTGAGCTATGGCACCCTTGGTCATGCCATAAACCGAACTATTGGCTTTACCAACGAAAGACTGGTCGGAACCCATGAGAACAATACTCCCTTTTTGTAGAAGTTTCATAATGGGTATCACTGTTTTTAATACATAAAAAGTACCCATCAGATTAATGCCTACCAGTGACTCAAGTTGCTCATAATTTGTGTCTTCAATATTGGCGAAAAGATGTTGCCCAGCGTTTGAAAACAAAAAATCTATTCTTTTTTCATTATCATAAATTGTTTTGATAGCTTGCTCTACATGCTGTGGCTTGCTTACATCGCACTCAATAAAATAGCTGTCAGTGTTTTCTGGTGGAGAATTATCAAGGTTATAAACCATGCTGCCTTCTTGTTTTAACAATTCAAGGGTGGCTTTTCCAATACCAGAGCTGGCTCCAGTAATAACAGTAACTGTGTTTTTCCAATGCATCATTTTGAATTTTGTTTATGTTTTAATGTTGTATGTAATATAATTTATGCTGCCATCTTAGGGTTCTTTGATATCAATGATTTCATTTGGTTATTTTGGTTTATTTAACATTTGTTATTGTTAAAAATTTATTTATATTAATTTGCTAATATATTTGAAATCACAATTTAATTTAAACATAGTCTTTTTGTTTAGTAAAATACTCTAATCCTAAAACTAATAGCATCGAACAAATCATATAAACTTTCTGCAATATAATTGCTATGGACCAATAACTGATACCATAGAAAATAAAAAAACAATAATAAGTTAATAAGCAACTAATACAGAAAAATTTAAATACATGAAGTTTTGATTTTAAGATAAATATTGTAATTGTAAATAAACCCAATAAAGTTAAAATAATTGAAAAAACACCCAGGTCGTGTAAGGGCGTGGCAATTAAAAAAATTAAGATCATGTTGGCGATGCCTATATATTTTAAAATAGCTGTCCAAGGTTTTGAAACAATTTTTTTTGACATATTTATAAAAAAAATGCCATACGCAACCGAGTGAAATGCCATGCCAATAAGTGCCAAAATCCAACCAGAATTTTCTGAACCATTTAATGCTTTTGATGTAAATAAATTGCTCATGAAATTTTGTAACCAGTTAAATCCTATAGCATTTTTATCAATAAAAGATCCGCCTGGATAAACCCGACTTGCTATTACAATCAAAATAACCGAAATAACAAAACAAATTACAACCAAATACTTTTTAAGTGTTTTCAAAGATACCAATTTTTTCTGTTAATACATTTTAAGATTCCCCTCCACTTCTATTAGGTTGTTTTTAAGATGCAACACACCAACACCTTGTGTTTTGGCTAACTGAACAACATCGTCGTCGTATGAAGCGGCGGCAATAAAAAGATAAATATGGGTACGCAACAAATTGCCACCATATTTTTTAAACATGGGGTAGCTATGGTTTAAAAATTTATCTAAATCCTCTGGTCTAAAGCAATGTTTAGTTTCAACAAGACCAACACTGGTTTTGTTTACTAAAACAAGATAAATTTCGGTTGCGGTGGCGCCGCTTTCATTGAATAGTTTGACCTTAGGATTTACAATGTCGAAATGGATATTATTGAGGGTAGGGTTGCTTAGGATGCTTTGGTGGAACATATTTTCGCCGTCTTTATCCACGTTAATACCCAGCCAATCCATTGTGGATTTCAGTTTTTCGTCTGCTTTTTCAGATTCTTTTTTAAGGGCAAGTAATTCTGCTTCACCTTTTATTTTATTGGCTTCAGCTTCTTTGCGAATAGCATCAATTTCAGCTATTCGTTGATTATAAGCCTCTTCGCCCTGTTTACGAATGGCTTCTGTTTCGGCACGTGTGGCATCAATTTCAGCCTTTCGTTGAATATGAGCCTCTTCACCCTGTTTACGAATGGCTTCAGTTTCGGCACGCATGGCTTCTGTTTCGGCACGCATCCTCATAATTTCTTCAATTAACTCGGGCATTTTTAAATTATCAAAATTTTTCATACAAAATAATTTGTGCAAAAATAAAATCTAAAATTCAAAAAAAAAGCCATTTTTAAAAATAGTTTCTAAATTACGTATAAATACTATGAATTTTAAGTAATTATACGGTGGTTTTTTTGCCAAAATACTCAAAATTAACACGATTCACAAAACTTTAGCATCGAATTTTCAAATATGATTGCAACTAAAGTTGTTACTATGATAGTGGTTCGGTTTTTGCTATTCTGCCATGAATTGTTACCACTGTTGAAATCTAATACCAACTTGATTATCTTTAATTGCAAACTCCTTAGCGCCCCAAGGTCTTCGTGTTACTTTGTTAAGATTGGGGTGAAGTAAATGAGGATGCGATGCGGATATCTGTGCAAACACTTCCTGAATATTATTTGTTTCAAGCCGAAGCTCTGGATAGTGTTCTTTGGCTAATAACTGGTCTTGAAAAACCATAATTCTTATGCCATCTTTTTGTAAGACACAGTAAGGTTGTGAAGTCTTTAAATCTTGATGTTCAATTGAAAACTGCAGACAGTCAACAAATAATTTAAGTCCGTCTGAAATGTTGGCATAAAATACGCTTACTACGAGTTTTGTAAAATTCATATTCTGTTGTTATTTGTTAATACTTTGTTTAATGGGTTATAAATTATTGTCAGGGTTTGTCAAAGCAAATTATTTTTATCAAAATTTTTTTGATGGTTGTTATACATTGATTGTGATATATTGTTCAGCCGAGTTAAGCACTTGTCTTGCGTTTTAATATTTCAATGTCTTGCACTTGATCGTATTCTTTTTTATGAATTTTTTTGCTTGTAATGTCAATTTTAACTGTCGAAATAAACTCTTTAAAGTCAGCGTTCATTGTCAATTTGTTTATGGTCTCCCAGTCAAGTGCTTCGCGATATTTTGCTGGAAAAATAACTTCTGATGAGTGTGGGTCTTCAAGATTTAGTTTAATAACTCCAATTCCAAAGGATGTTGAAAGTCGAGAAAGTTCATCTCTAAAATCTTGCTCGTCCGAAATTTCAGCAGCCACTAAATAGCTTTGGTTTGCCCAAGAAGAGTTTGAAACGGTCTGAAAAAAACTTTCTCTTAAATTACCAAAACTTAGTTCACGTTTCAATTCAAAGGATAGCAGTTTAATTGAAATATTACCGATAGATGAACTCAACTCATAAACTTCCTGTTTCCAGTCGTCAAGCGGGAAATAGCAACCCACAATGTCAGGATGAACCCACGCGCCAAATTCTTTTTTAGTTGATTGAGAATGGTTAATTGTTTTGGTGTAGCAGTGTAAATGATAGTATGCGTAATAAGTTAAATAAGAATGAAGGTCTTTTTCTAAAAAGTCAAAGCGCTTCTTTTTAACTACTGTAAGCTCTTGAGCAATTGCGGTGTCAGAAAGGTCAAGCTGGTTGGCTTGAGATTTTAGATAGAATTTTTTAGGTCTGCTATCTGTTTGTGCAAAAGGTGATTTTGGATTGTCCTTTGCGTTAACGTAAATCTGTGCAGCAAGCGTTGCCCAAGGCGTTTTCCCCTCACTGTTGAGTTGTTTGCCGTAACCTTTCTCTGTCGCCAAAGTCCAAATTTCGTTTGCTGTTAGTGGTCGTTTGTGTTCACTTAAAACTTTCTCGGCTAATTCTAAAAATGTCATAATGTTTGTTTTTTGTTTTCTTGTTGATGTGTTGTTTTTGGGTTGCAGCTAACGGTTTGCGGGCTTGGCGAAGGTGGGGGATTTTTAGCAATAAACTTCAATAAAAGTACTGAACCCCCACTTGCGTGTAAGTGCTGTTGGGTGCTGGCTGTTTTTCTGTCGTCTGGTGATATGTTTCTTGTTCGTTTGTTTTTGATTAATATTCTAAAATATGGGCATTTACCATCTATTGATAAGTCTTTGTCATCGTTACCTTTCCTGAATTTAATTAGTTCAAATTGGTCAGGATTAAATTTATGTAGAAATGTAATTGGAACTCCAATGTGCCCATTACAGTCAAACGGAATATCTTCTGTTTTGTCAACGTTTATACCTTCATAGTTGTCATATTTTGGATATTCACTTTCGTTTCCAAAATATTTTTTTGTTAGCTCAATGTCTTCGTGTCGCTTGAAGTTATCTAAGTTTGTCAGCCATAAGCAATTGTTTGGTGAAATTATCCTATTTCCAAAACTATCTATACTTGTTTCTGTCCCATAAAGTTCGTAGTGATCAGGTACAATGAAGCCTGACACACCTCTACCAAGATTTATTCCTAACCAAGCTTTATTCTCTTTGATAAGTTTAAAAACTTCTTTGTATGTAATTGCGTTTATATTACCAATTATCAAAAAATTCTTGTCATACTTTACCAATTGGGCTACAAATTCTCTGAACAACGAAAATGGGGGGTTTGTAACTATAATATCTGATTGCTTTAATAGTTCAATGCTTTCAGGGCTACGAAAATCGCCATCACTTTTAAAGTAAATAATATCATTAGAAGTTGGTTTGTCCGTTTCGCCCTCTTTACCTGTGTATTCAAAGAAAAAACCATTTTCAGACTCTGCAATATTAAACAAATCATTCTTTTGTTCTTTATAGCAAGCCGCAATCAATTTTTTTAACCCTAGTTCTTTGAAGTTAGATGAAAAATATTTGAAAAAGTTACTAATGCGAGCATCATCACAGTTACAAAAAACCACCTTATTTTTAAAGTGATTTTTATAATGTTGCAATTCACTTTCTATATCTGAAAGTTGTGTGTAGAACTCATCGCTTTTCGATTTCTTAGCCTTTTGCAGTAATTTATTTGATGCGTTTCTTGCCATAATTATTTTTTAGTTATTTGATTGAACAAATCACTTCCTAACATTTTAAGAGAGGTTTTTGAAATTTCAATCATAATATCAAACATTTCATTGTTGTCCAACTTTTCGCCTTTCCCTTGTGTGTAAATAGAAGTTGTTTAATTACAAGATTTGATATTTGTCCAACATTTAAGTCGTGCAACTTTGCCCCTTCACCAAAGATGCCTACTACTCCATGCGACTTTTTATGTTGCTTTGTCAGTCTTGTTGATTGGTTCTTTTTAGCCATTTTATTAATTCTATTTTATAGTCTTGCAAAGTTAGCAATTACGGTCGTCTTTTTGGGGTTGCCACCAACGTTTCGGGGCTTTGCGTTCGGGCGGGAAATCGAAGCACAACGTTTCATTTTATCACTAAAGTTCATAAGAAGCACAAAGCTCCAAGTTTGCACGTCAGCCCGCCTGACGCAAAACCCGTGTTAGCAGTAGTGCTTTTCATTTAGTCGTTATATGGGTCCATAATTCCATTTGGTTTATGTCCTTCTTTATTTTCAAGTTGTCCTTTATTAATGCTTGTGAATATTTCGTTTGAGTAAAGATATGTGTCTTTGCTCAAGATGAGCTTGTAACGTAATTTTGTCTTTATTTTTCCTGTAAATTTTGGAATGTCAAACTCCCAAGATTCGTTTTGCTTCAAATAAACATTGTGATAGCTGTTTCCGCACCAACTACTCGGTAAATACTCAATTGGTTTCCACTCGCCTTCATAAAATACTTCTGCAATTACACTAAGTCTGCTATCAGAAGCTTCAAGTTGCACAATTGTGTCTGTTATGTTTGCTATGTATAGTTTGTAACCATTGTATTTGTCGTTAATGGTTGTAGTTTGGGTTGTGTCAATTATTAACGATAGTCCACTATTAGTAATAGCTAAACTGTCATTTATCTTTTTGGGTAAATTTTTTGAGTCACCAAATCCGCCTAAAGCTGTTGAGTCTATTATGCTTGATTTTGCATAAAGGTGTCCTCGAAGCATAAAGTCAACGTTTAAGTCCTGCTTCTTTTGTCCAAATGACGTTGAACTTAAAAGTAAAATAATTACTGTTGTAAATGTTGTCCGTTTCATATTGTGTTGTCTTTGAGCATTACTGCTAACTACCATATATACGCAACTTCTTGCGCTTTTTATTCCATTTTGGCAAGCTATACGAAAGTTTAGCATAAAAAATAGGTTCGTTTTTTGCAAAACTACAAAATTAATTTTAAATTCTGCAAAAAATATGCTTTTTTTATCTAAACTACAAAAGTTGTTAAAAATATTATATTTTTGATATTAATCAAAGATTGTTTAAAATGCTTTTTCTGTGTAATGGATGCATTTTGTTTTTGGTTTAATTATAGTTATTCATATAAAATTATAAATAAGGGTTTGGCGACATGGCAAGGCGCGAGACTAAAAGCACAAATGTTGATGCGGAGAACCAAACCCCACTTTTGCCAAACCCGTGTTGTGTGCAGTGCTTTTCTATCCATATTTTTCTGTTGGTTCAAATAATGTCAA
>JASGCW010000127.1 GCA_030053945.1 Limnohabitans sp. | reverse complement strand
ATACATTATTAAAACATTAAATTTTATGATTTTTTCACCCAATAAACCTGTGTAAATCAACAAATAACACAAAGAAAACAATTTAATTACTGGTCATAAGCACATCATTGTATTGTCAGATTTATCTTAAGTTTTAATTTTGAGACACAAACTTAAAACAAAAAAACATGAAACAAATTTTTAAACTATTGACTTTAGTTATTGCTTTCGTTTTCACTTCTTGTAACAAAGAAGAAAACCCAAATTTGAAAAAAGAAGATGTCAACAAAGTGTATGAAATTAATCGAGAAGAAGCAGGAAAAATAGCATTATCGTTATTAACTGCTGGAACTAATGATGCTAAAGAAGTTCAAATATTAGTACAATCTCCATTAGAAGCAAAATTATCAAACAACTTGCACATAATCGCTGCAAAAAAACAAGGTAAAGATTATTTTGTGATTGTATCTGGTGATAAGAGAACTGAAGATTTGGTACTTGCTTTTGGTGAAAACAAACTTGATACTAATGACTCACCTGAGCAGTTCAAATTTTGGTTAAACAACTACAACAAATTAATAGCTGATATTAAGTTTAAAGCTATCGAGGATAAAGAGAAATTAGCTAATTATAACAACAGAATTAACAATTTAAAAACAATTACTATTGCTATTGACAATAATACTAATAACTATAGAAATGTTAGTTCTTACACTTACACAAATCCTTTTGTAACTACTACATGGAATCAAGGTTGTGTATATAATACTTACTCTCCAGCAGCTAATTCGACAGCATCATTATCTAATTGTGAGAAACCACTTCCTTGCGGAAAAGCCTATACTGGCTGTGTAAGTACTTGTTTGTCTCAGGTAGTTAATTATTATAAATCTATGCCAGCTTATAATTATACATTATTAAAGAATTCCTATATAGAAACAGATGCTAATACTCCTGCTGGAAATGAAGTAGGAAAATTAATGAAAAAAGTAGCTGATATTATGAGAATGTCATACTCTTGTACAGGCTCAGGATCTTACGCAAGCTATTATTTACCAATGTTTTCTACGACATCTTCATTAGGTTTTACTTCATATATTAAAACTTTCTATTTTAATAAAACAAACGAAACTCAATTTACAAATATTAAAAACGAAATAGGAACAAAAAATATTGTAGTATTTTCAGGTACTGACACTACAGCTAGAGCAGGTCATTTATGGTTAGCAGACGGTGGTTATTTTGCAAACAACACTACAAGTGGAACATCATACCTACATTTCAACTGGGGTTGGGGTGGTAAAGCTGATGGTTGGTTTGCTTATGGTGACTTCAATAGTGGCAAATATAATTTCAATTCAAGTACAACTGCTTACTACAATTTCAGAAAATAATTAAATTGAATATACTAAAAAAAGGAGCGTTTATAAATTTATAAACGCTCCTTTTTCTATTTAGGGTATGCTATTCAACTCAGTTTTTTTACCAAACCTGACAGGTTTGGTGAGTTAAAATAAAGGGATTCTGATATACTTCAAAAAAACAGGTAAATACCCTTCTTTGAAAACATTAAAATACAACTATATTGTTTTTCTGCTAGCTGTTTTTCAACATTTATTCAATTAGTATATTTGATATAAATGTTTTTCTTCAATTCGAGTCTTGTGGTTACATTTGATTGAGAAATGCATAAGGTATTGCAAATTTACACACACTACTATTTAATCACCTAATTCAATGGCTCTTTCATTAGCTTTTTGAATGGCTTTATTAATAATAGCATTCAAATCCATTTCGTTAAAAACTTTTAGAGCTTGTTCTGTAGTTCCTCCTTTTGAAGCTACTTTTTGTATCAATTCTTCGTTAGAAAGCCCTAAAGAAGCTTGCAAATTTACTGCTCCTAAAAAAGTTTGGTTCACTAAAAGTTCTGCCTCCGAATTAGAAAAACCTAATTCTTCTGCCACTTTTATCATTGCATTCATAAAATAAAAAACATAGGCTGGTCCACTTCCTGATACTGCTGTTGCAGGGTTTAACATAGATTCATCTTCTACATAAACAGATTTACCAGTAGTATTAAGTAGATTTTGAATAATAAATAAATCTTTTCTATCTGTTGCTTCAGATGCTGAAAACACAGTCATCCCCTGCCCTATTTGTGTACTTAAATTAGGCATAGAACGCACTACTTTTTTCACTCCTAACAAGTGATTTATTTTCTCTATAGATACACCAGCCATTACAGAAAGTATCAATGCTTGTGGATTTAGTTTGTCCCGTAAAAAATCGGCTACTTTTGAAAACTCTTGAGGTTTTACAGATAAGATAACTATGTCAATTTCTTGATTTGTCGGAAATATTTCTGTAGAAAAATTATCTAATGGAATAGAAAAGCAATCTTGAATTTTAGGCAAAGTTCGAGTATAAACAAATATATCTTCTTTTTTAATAAATCTCGATTTGATAAAACTACCGGCAAAAGTTTTACCTAAATTACCATACCCTACAATTGCAATTTTCATACTATTTATTTATAAAAACTCTATTTATTTTATTATTTTACATATTCTATTGTTTGGACTTCAATAGTTGAACTATCAAAAAAACCTTGAGAATTCATCCATTCATCATTAAAAACTTTACTCATATAACGTGAACCATGATCTGGAAAAATAGCAATTACATTACTATCTTTTTCAAATTCTCCTTCCTCAGCATATTGCTTCACAGCTTGAATCACTGCACCTGATGTATATCCTACAAACAATCCTTCGGATTTTGCGATATTTCTTGTCATATGAGCACTTTCTTCATCTGTAACTTTTACAAATTTGTCAATCAAGTCAAATTCTGTAGTAGTAGGAATAAGATTTTTACCTAAACCTTCAATTCTATATGGGTAAATCTCATTGATATCAAATTCTTTGGTTTCGTGATATTTTTTTATCACAGACCCATAAGCATCAACACCTAAAATTCTAATATTTGGATTTTTCTCTTTTAAATACTTTGCTATCCCTGACAAAGTACCACCTGTTCCTGTACAAGCCACAACGTGAGTTACTAAGCCATTTGTTTGTTCCCAAATTTCTGGACCTGTTGTTTTATAATGTGCTTCAATGTTGAGCTCATTAAAATATTGATTGATATAAACAGAACCTTTTGTCTCTTCATGCAATCGTTTTGCCACACTATAATAAGAACGATCATCATCGGCAGAGACATTAGCAGGACAAACATAAACTTTTGCCCCCATACTTTTTAGCATATCAATTTTATCTGGAGACGATTTTGAACTTACAGCTAAAACACATTCATATCCTTTTATGACACTAACCATAGCCAAACTAAAACCTGTATTACCAGAAGTAGTTTCAATAATAGTATCACCAGGTTTTAAAATTCCTCTTTTTTCAGCTTCTTCAATAATATACAAAGCAATTCTATCTTTTGCAGAGTGTCCAGGATTAAAACCTTCCACTTTTGCATAGAAATTACCCTCTAAATCTTCAGTGACTTTATTAAGCTTAATTAATGGAGTATTACCTATTAACTCTAAAACAGAATGATATGCTTTTATTTCTTTCTTCATAAAAAATGGCTAAAACATATTTTGAAAAAACATTTCAAAACCTTGCAAAGTTAAGATTTTTTTTAAACTTATTTTTGAATTCCTTCTAAATCTAACAAGAAAGCAAACTCTTTAGCTATTTCTTTTAATGCTTCAAACCTTCCAGAAGCACCACCATGCCCAGTATCCATATTGGTATCTAAAAACAATACATTCGAATCATTTTTTACAGTACGCAACTTAGCTACCCATTTTGCGGGTTCCCAATATTGGACTTGCGAATCGTGAAGTCCTGTGGTAACCAACATATTTGGATAAGCTTTTGGCTCTACATTGTCGTAAGGAGAATACGATTTCATATAATCATAATACTCTTTTTCATTTGGATTACCCCATTCATCATATTCGCCAGTGGTAAGCGGAATAGAATCATCAAGCATAGTCGTAACTACATCTACAAAAGGAACTTGAGCTATAACACCATTGTACAACTCAGGATTCATATTAATTACTGCTCCCATTAACAAACCTCCAGCAGATCCTCCTTCGGCATATAAATGTTCTGGTGACGTATATTTTTGGTCTATCAAAAACTTCGAACAGTCAATAAAATCTGTAAACGTATTTTTCTTCTGTAATAATTTACCATCTTCATACCACGGTCTTCCTAAATCTTCACCGCCTCGAATATGTGCAATGGCAAAAACAAAACCTCTATCTAACAAACTCAAACGTGTAGAGGAAAAAGTACAATCCATTGAATGTCCATAAGAACCATAAGCATATTGCAATAAAGGGTTTTCACCATCTAACTGAATCCCTTTTTTATAGACCAAAGAAATAGGTACTTTTACCCCATCTATAGCCATAGCCCAAAGACGCTTTTCTTCGTAGTTATTTTTATCAAATTTACCTCCTAAAACTTGCTGCTCCTTCTTGATTGTTTTTTCTTTGGTTTTCATATTAAAATCAATCACCGAAGATGGCGTCGTTAACGATTGATAACCGTAACGAAGAATTTCGGTATCAAAATCGACATTTGTTCCTGTATAAGCAGTATATGTTTCACTGTCGAAAGGAAGATAATACTCACCTTCTCCACTCCAAGGCATAATTCTGAGTTTTGTCAATCCGTTTGAGCGCTCTTCTACAACCAAATAATCTTTGAAAATTTCAATATCTTCTAAAAGCACATCCTCACGATGCTGAATTACGTCTGTCCAATTTTCTTTCTCAGTAGTATTTTCAGAAGTTTTCATCAACTTAAAGTTGGTCGCTTCATCTTTGTTGGTTAACACATAAAAACTATCTCCAAAATGCGAAATACTATATTCTAATCCGCGTGTTCGTTTCTGGAACACTTTAAAATCAGCCGTTGGTGTATTGGCATCAAGAATTTGATATTCGGTTGTCATCGTACTTTGTGAGCCGATAACTAAATATTTTCTAGATTTTTCTTTATAAATAAAAACGCTATACGTATCATCTTTTTCTTCAAAAACCAAAACATCTTCAGAAGTAGCTGTTCCTATTTTATGTCTAAAAACTTTATCAGATCGAAGTGTAACTGGATCTTTTGTTACATAAAAAATAGTTTCGTTATCATTTGCCCAAACCGATCCTCCAGTACAGTTTTCAATTTTATCTTGAAGAATTTCTCCTGTTTCAAGATTTTTAATTTGAATCGTATAGATGCGACGACTCACGGTATCCACTCCAAAAGTGGCAAATTTATTATTTGGGCTTATGCTTACTCCTCCTAATTGGAAATACGAGAAATCTTTTGCCATTTCGTTGCAATTGAAGATCACTTCTTCAGTAGCATCTAGCGTTCCTTTTTTACGAGAATAGATAGGATAATCTTGCCCTGTTTCGTATCTTGTAATATACCAATAGTTGTTGTATAAATAAGGAACCGATTCGTCGTCTTCCTTAATTCTAGATTTCATTTCTTCAAACAATGCTTTCTGAAAATCTTTAGTATGAGCTGTCATTTCTTCATAATACCTATTTTCAGCATTCAAATAATCAATAACTTCTTGATTTTCTCTATCGTTTAACCAGTAATAATTATCGATACGAACATCGTTGTGTTTTTCTAAAGTGTGTGGTATTATTTTAGCAACAGGTGGTTGAATATTATTTAACATTGTTTTCTAATTTTGATGTGCAAATGTACAATTCACAACTGAATTTATTTCTGATTTTAGTAAGTTTGTGACTGAAATTTTAAATTACAAATATTATGTTTGGAGATATTATGGGTATGATGGGAAAACTGAAAGAAACCCAGCAAAAAATCGAAGACACTAAAAAACAACTAGATACTGTACTCGTTGACGAAAAAAGTAACGATAATTTAGTACAAGTTACTATTACAGCAAATCGTCAGATAAGAAACATCTCTATAGACGATAGCTTACTTGAAGACAAAGAACAACTAGAAGATTATCTTGTTTTAGTACTCAATAAAGCTATTGAAAAAGCGACAGCTGTAAATGAAGCCGAACTGGGTGCTGTTGCCAAAGATGGTATGCCTAACATCCCTGGAATGGATGGATTATTCAAATAAGAACACTGATTTAGAAACACGGCATTCGTATTTAAAAATAGCCACAGATTCACAGATTAAAATAACCTACAGAAAAATGATTATAAAATCTGTACTCCAGATATATAACTAACGAAAGTGGTTATTTCTTCAATTTTTTTTAAAAGCAAATGCCCAAGATTTATAAACCTCCAAAATTTGTTTGGAGGTTTTTCTTTTTTAAGTGGAACAACAAATGTTTATAGGTATTTGAATTGATTTGTGAATAAAAATGTACGTATATTTGGGTATTAGCTGAAATTATATGAACATCGAACAGATAAAAGATAAACTGAGAAAATTAATCCATTTAAACCCAGAAGGTGAATATGGATATATAAAAGATGCCCTAACTGAAGATGAAGTTTTAGAATTTGAGGAAAAACATAATATAAAACTTCCAGAGGATTACAGAATATTTATAACCAATATGTTCAATGGTGGTGTTGGTCCAGAACAAATAATGCCATTAGACTTTTGGGACTCTGTTCATAATACTGTTTATTTGGATAGTCTAGGTAATAAGCTTAACGAACCATTCCTTTTAATAAGTGAGTGGAAAGAAAATTATGATAATGATGATGATGATGATGATGATGAAAACTATGAGTATAACTCTATAATTAATGGGACAATACGAGTTTGTCACATAGGTTGTGGAAATTTCATTTTTCTAGTAGTTAATGGAGCGGAATACGGTAATTTATGGATTGATGACCGAGCTTCAAATGATGAAATCGTTCCACTCAATGGAAAATTAAATAATCGAATAAATTTTGAAACTTGGTACAATGAATGGCTCGATAAAGAAATCGAGTATTATGAAAATTTATCTTTAATTTCAAAACCTAAGAATTTAGATACTGAAAAAATCGAAGATATTATTGTTCAAGACACATATTCTGATGTTAAAAATGACATTATGCTCCAACATACAGAAAATAATAGTTTTTGGACAAAACTAAAAGAATGGTTAAAAATTTAATAATAACTTCAGCTAATAGCTAAGGTTTCGTTGGGCTCGAAGAGCCAACAATGAAACCTCTGTTGAACGGAACTGATTACGCTCCGTCAACTATGGGAATATCGAATTAAGGTTATGAAGATTTCAAGAGGCATTTATTCCTCTTTATTTGTAGTATATTCTAGTTGACCCTATTTTGCAAGCTTAATTAAGACTTTCCAACGAATAGATAATCAAATGTAATTTTGTTTACTAAACTCGAAAAATACAATTGATTACTAGACGTTCATTTTCCAAACACTTTGGGATATTGCATTACTAAAAATACGAAAATCCTCTTTTTTCAAACAAACAATTTTTGGTTATATTTGATGGGCTATGAGTTTCTTGAGGACTGACGTTGGCAGTAACGCTTAAAAAAAACAAAAAAGTAACAATGGATATTAATATAATAGTTGAGAATCAAAATTTTAAAATCTTAATTGGAAAATTACTTTTAGATAAATTAAACAAAAATTCAATCCAAATTGGAATAATTGAGGTTAAGCAAGATGTTGAAAAAAAAGAAAGAGCAAAGCTCATAAAAGATTCATCTTTTATCAAAATAGAAATAACCCAAAACTTCATTCTTAATCATTTTGAAAGCAATTCAACTGATTACAATTTATTTGTAAATGAACTAAAAAGTATTTTTACTTTTTTTTCAAATAAAAGTGATGAGATTATTGATACATACGACAACTTTTCATCTATTTCAATAGTTTTTAATTATAAAAACTGGAGACTATACTTCCCGTTTAATTTCAGGAGTAGTTTATATCTTGAAGCTTTTACAAACTGTTTAAACTTTCTCCTGTCGATTATAAAAAAAGACAACAAAGTTTTAGAAAAAGCCTTAAAAATCAATTTTGATGAAGGAGATGGTGAAAGAGTTTTTAGCTTTGAAAAAAAGAAATGGACACTTATTAATCCACTAAATGAGATTGCAAAAAACTTAAATTCAAAATATCAAAAAAATAAAGATTCACGAATTAAAAAACCAAGAATAATAGTTAATCAAGATAACATATGGAAGTATTTTATTTTTGACCAAAATTGGGTATTAATTTTTGACAATTTAGAAACAATGATGATTCAGCCAAATGATGTTTCAATATATTCAAGCATATCTGAAAAAAATCTTGTTGAAGCCGAGAAATTCTATAAGGAGAATATTTTACCACGTCATAAAAGATATCACGGAAGTTTCCCATCTGAAAAAACACAAGGAAATTACTTTGACTATTTTGAGCTTATAATTCAAGCAATAATTTTTTCATATACTTCATTAGAAGCGTTTGCAAATATTTGTATTCCTAACAATTATTTTCACAAAACTGAAAAAGAAGGAATACAAACTTTTTATTCAAAAGAAGCGATTGAGAAAAAATTTCCTCTTAGAGATAAATTTAAAATTATCTTAAAAAATATTCTACAAACTCCAGATGTTTCTAAAACTAATTGGTGGAACACTTTTATTAAGCTTGAAGATTTAAGAAATGAAATAATTCACTCAAAACCTTCAAAATCAGAAAATCGTTATTCTAAGTTATTAGAAAAGGAAATTTTTGATCAAATAAAAGTTCATAAAAAAATTATTGAATACTATGGCAAATACATAATTGAAAATCAAAATTTTTTACTCAATGAATTTCCTTACAATTTTGGATATGATGATGTTTCGCCAACAATAATGACTGGAGAAAATTTTGAAAAAGCTTATAACTCTATAAATAATATTAAATACTAGTACTACTATTAACTAGGTATTGGCAAAAAAGGAGGTAAAAGAGCTTCATATAAATAGGCAGATTCATAAGTAAGCTGATTTTAATGAAAAACATAAAAAAATCCAATT
>JASGCW010000126.1 GCA_030053945.1 Limnohabitans sp. | reverse complement strand
ATAATATACATTAATTAAAAAAATGCGAACTAAAGTTCGTATAAGTAGATGTTATCGGTCAGTGTAAGAAGCCTACCACACATTCAAATACATTCGGTGTTTGCCGATTCTACCAACGCTAATAAAATGACAGAAAGACAAATTGAAATACATAATGGATTAAAAGCGATTGGACCTGAAATTGCTTTATTTTATAAAGATGGAATAAAAATTATTGAATTAAACTTAGGAACTAAATCAAATCTTTTAGCTCATATTTTAAGAGAAATTGATGGTGGTCTGAGGGATATCTTTGAACACAAACAACAAAAAAATGAAATACAAAAACAACTTAAAAACGTTGATCTTGAAAAAGTATACAATAAATTCAAAGAGGACTATAAGAATTTCGACTATTTGAGCGAAATTACATTTGACGATTTCAAAAAAGAAAAAGGACATATTTCTTCTATTCTAGTTTCTTTTGGATTTAGTCTAGATGATCCTATGACGGCAAAGTATATTAAAATTGTAAGATGGTTGTCTAAATACGCACATAGAAGTGGTGCATTTAATGAACCTCGAAAATCTAGAGACATAATAAATCTTTGGAACGAATTTGAGTTTGTTTTATATAAACTAATTGGAAATTATTATGCTTTAGCCGAAAGAATTGATTCAATATTGACTTTTGAAAAACCTTCTCAAGAAATACTAAAAACGTTACGAAATCTCTTAAATAAAGAATCTAGGGCGAATTATTTTTTTAATCACTTAAAATCAAGAAAATGGTTAATACATTTAGAAAGTGAAGGTTATTTTGATGGTTCAAAGAATCCAGAACCTATCGAATCAGAAGAAAATCCCGGCGTTTTTTCAATGCCTTATTGGGCAGTTTTAACTTATCTTGAGAAAATTGGTGCAGAAAATTTAGAATCGCCACAAAATGAAACAACTGAAGCACTTGTAAGAATTATAGATAACATTTATATTTTTAGGAATGAGCAAGGACAGAGAATTGAGAACTACAGAACCGATTACTCAATATTCAAAGTCATATGTACCCTACCTGAACAACATTTAAATGAAAGTCATTTTTTATTTATCAATAATGCTTTGCAAAGTAGGTGGGATGGTTTGATAGGGCATAGCTTTAATGAATTTATTGAGCGATTAATCTCTATAGGAAATAAAGGTTTATTAACAAGAGGCATTCAATTATTACTATTGCACAAGGTACATGAAGGCACTTTTGACAATGTCCATTCTATTTTTAGAAGTTATGAATTTCAGAGAATTCTATCAGAAATAAAAGTCAAGATAATTCCACTTCTTAGTTTAGATTTATTAAATCTTGTCCTGCAAAAAATAAAAGAAGTAATAGAAGTAGATAGAACGACATTTAATAATATCACAATTCCCACAATAGAGGATCATGAACAAACATCTTTTCCCGATAAATACGATTGTCAACTTGTTTACCTTTTACGAGATACACTTGAAAAGTTAGATGCGAAAGATATAATTAACACTTTAAAAATATTACTTAAAGAAGAACACCCAATATTTAATCGAATTGCAATTCATACAATTCGTATGAGATTCGCTGAATTACATGAACTTTTTTGGGGTCTTGGAAAAAATCCACTGAGTTTACCATTGACAAAACATGAAGTATACGAATTACTTCATGAACATTCAAAAAGTTTTAGTGCCGAAGAAATTCAGCAAGTTATTGATTGGATAAATACAAAAGAATATTATATCCCTGAAGAGTTTAAAGATGATGACGACAGGGTGTCAAAATCTATTGCTTATCGAAAAAAGGAATGGCTAAGTTCACTTTTGCCTAATGGTTCTGAAAATGTAAATCAATTATTGTCAGAAATAAATGCAATAAATAATGCTGAAGTAGAACATCCAGTTTTTGATTCTTGGCATTCGAGTTTATCAGGCACTATATCTCCATTAACTCTTGATGAACTTACGAAACTTAGTGTTAGTGATACAATAATATACTATAATAACTTTAATAAGCAAGAACATAGTTTCATGGGACCATCGATTGATGGTTTAATTGATATGTTTACATTGACAGTACGAAAAAACCCAATTAAATACAATGTCGATTGTAATCAGTTCCTTGAAGTGCCTAGTCAGCTTTTATACTCTTGGATAAGAGGTTTAGGAGAGAGTTGGAGAGATGATAAAAATAAATTTGAATGTGAGGAAATTTTAGTTACTGTAAAAAAGATTCTTCAACAGGAGAAATTTTGGAAATCTCACAATGGAAATGAAAATTATTGCAGGTGGTTTGTTTCAAGTTTACTCTCATTTATCGAAGACGGAATTCGTGATGATAGTCATGCATTTGAACCAGATCTTTTGCCAACTATAAAGGGAATTTTGTTTACAATTCTTGAAAATGACACGTATCCAGTTTTTGACTATTCAGATTTGTCAATGACAGTACTGAACAATTCAAAGGGTAAAATCTATATGGCATTGTTTCACTACTCATTGAGGTTGGCTCGCATAGAGCAAAAAGAAATTGAAAGATGGGACAATAATATCAAGGAATTAATTACATCTAAAATCGAAAGTGAAGAAGATAACCCTCTCCTTTTTCATGTTATTGGGCAATTCTTGCCCAACATTCATTATCTAGATGAAAAATGGTTAATTGAAAATTTCGGTAAAATTTTCCCCATAAAATTGGAAGCCAATTGGATAGCATCTATAAATGGCTATTTCTACTTTCATAGACGTCCGAGTAAATTGTACCTCAAACTCTTTTTAGAAGGCGGACACCTTCAAAAAGCACTATCAAATGGGGGAAATAAGGGTGAGTCATTAAACAGTCTAATTCAACAGATTTGTACTGCATATTTATATAGTTTTGAGAATGTTGATATCGAAAGTGATATTGTTCAGTTGTTGATTAAAACAAAGGATGAAAATATTATTTCAAGCTTAATATATTTCTTTTGGAGTCCACGATTCCCATTTGAAAACAATGTTGTAGGTAGGATTAAACCTTTTTGGATTGAGATTTATAAATGTGCTAGTAAGCTTGAAAATGAAAAAATTGATAGCTTAATTCTTTCAGGATGTTGTAAATGGTTAGACAGCATTGATATAATAGATAAAGAAATATTTGAAATTGTATTGAATTCTGTAAAATATGTAAACCAACGAGATAGATATTCCGTGATTGAAGCCCTTTCAAAACATATAAATAATACGACCGAAGAGGTTGGGCTAATTTTAGTTGAGCTATTTAAAAGAGAAGTCAATTATGACATTTCTCGTGGTAAATTAATAGAAATGGTTGAAATACTGTATAATAGAGGATTCAAAGAAATAGCAGATAAGATTTGCTTTTTACATGGTGAAAAAGGGTTTCATTTTTTAAGAGAACTTTATATTAAATTCAATGCTTAACCGACACATTTACAACAACTGACAACCCAATGGACAAAGAAGAACACCGAACCGATAACAGGCGTTTGGCAAAATGGGGGCAGAAGTGCTAAATTGAGCATTTGTGCTTTTATTGAACATTTGTGCTAAACTGAACATTTGTGCTTCGATTTCCCCACCTTCGCCAAGCCCGAAACCGTTATACGCAATGACCAAAAAACTAAACAAAACAGAATATTCAGAAAATTGATTTTTTTTGCAAAAAAAAATCAATGAAACTTAAATGTATGATTAGAAATTTATTTAACGATAAACAATTGATAGAACGAGTTAAACAAAAATTGCCAAAACTTTTCCATGTTGCTGAATTAGAAAGTGCAAGAGCAGGAAAAGTAGGAATGGAAGTAGGTTCTGTCAGAGAAAAAATAATTATTGCCCTTTTGATTTATAAATTTGGCGAACAAAATATTGAAACTGGAATTCCGATTACAGAGCCAGAAGTAGATGTAAAAGTTTTTAACAATCCGATTTCAATTAAAACTATAACAGGCAAAAATTTTAATGGAGTAAAGCTAATTTGGACAGTTGACGCAGAGAAAGCAATGGAATTTAGCTATAATTACACACCATCTTGCGATATGATTTTAGTTCAAATTAATTGGGATAATGGTGGCGGATTATATTACATTCCGCTTGATACACAGATAACAACACTTAATCTAATAGGTAGAGAAAATTATATTAAATTACCCAAACAAGGAACAAATCCGCGTGGTGTTGAAATGACCGGTAAAGGATTACAAACACTAATTCAACACAAAGAAACATTTTCCATTCCAATACATTGGAAAAAAGAAATTATTGAATTCAAACCATACCAACGTTGGATTGATCTTTGGGAAAATGAATAACGATAAAATAAAATTACTAATTAAAGCCTGTGAAGGATTTAGTCAAACCTATCTCATTGAAATCATTTGAAGTAA
The DNA here is from genome assembly GCA_030053945.1 of Limnohabitans sp. Classification (GTDB taxonomy): domain Bacteria; phylum Bacteroidota; class Bacteroidia; order Flavobacteriales; family Flavobacteriaceae; genus Flavobacterium. The sequence continues at coordinate 4,715 of JASGCW010000126.1, read as the reverse complement.
GAAAAATATTAATTCATCTTATCATTCCATGATAAGTAAGCGTCTAAACGGACAAGTTCCATTTACAATACTTGAAGTTGAGAAATTGGAAACATTTTTTTAACAGAAAATCAATGAAATAGAATTATTTTTAAAAAACGAATGAGAAGCATTTGTTTATTTAAGAAATAATTATTTACTTTGTAATATATTTAATAAATAAAATATAGAAAAAGGAAATATGAAAAAAAATGGAACAGAAACAAGTGCTTTTGGAACAAACGGTAGAATAAATCATAATTCGGAAAAGTTCTATAAATCAAAATTGTATTCAACGATAAAAAATACTGTAATAGCGAATAAAATAGAAAACGAATTTCCCAAAGAACTTGAAAATTCAATAATTTTAGGAACTTCGGAAAAAATGTCAGCGGTTCCGGATAATTCATTGCATTTAATGATAACATCGCCACCTTATAATGTAACAAAAGAATATGACGATGATTTAAGTTTGCAAGATTATTTAGATTTATTAAAACGAGTATTTACAGAAACTTACAGAGTTTTGGTAAATGGTGGTCGGGCATGTATCAATGTTGCAAATTTAGGTCGCAAACCTTATATTCCGCTTTCCGATTACATTTCACAAATGATGATTGAAATTGGTTATAACATGCGTGGTGAAATAATTTGGAATAAAGCAGCAAGTGCAAGTCCATCAACGGCATGGGGGAGTTGGCAAAGTGCGTCAAATCCGATTTTGCGCGATATTCACGAATATATTTTAATTTTTTCAAAAGGAGATTATAAACGCGAAATTGCTGATAAAGAAAATACTATCACACGCGACCAATTTATGGAATGGACAAAATCAATTTGGACAATGAACGCTGAAAGTGCTAAAAGAATTGGACATCCTGCTCCATTTCCTATTGACTTGCCATATAGATTGATACAACTATATTCGTTCAAAACCGATATTATTTTAGACCCTTTTATGGGTAGTGGAACAACAGCAGTTGCTGCATTACAAAGTGATAGAAAATATATTGGCTTAGATACAAGTCAAGAATATATTGATTTAGCAAATAAACGGATTGCACCATATAGACCAGAAAATAAATTGGCATTATAACTGATTGATTAACAAGATGAAAATACGCATAACATATTATTGAGCGTTCAGTGCTTTTTTTGTGGGCAGATGTGCAAACCCGAAAGTTTATGCAAGAAAGAAACATTTGTGCGAAACCGAACATTTGTACCTTGAATTCCCACAAAAAGAACAACGTCGGCAATAATTTTTCGTTATGCGTAACTTTGCGGACTGACAGTATTCAAATTGAAACGGGGTAGCCGAAAACTGAATAGAGTAGGCATAAAAAAAATAAACACTATAAATTATGGAGACAAATGAACAACAAGAAAAAACATTTTATCAAGACTCGAATGTAACCGTGACACAATCACGATATATTGCGGGTAGTAAAACTTATGCCATGCTGAACATTTCATTGGTATCTATTTTTAAAATTGACAAAAGCCGAACTGGTGCAATTCTACTATTAGTTGTGGGCATTCTTTTATTATTTAAGGAAGAGACAAGAATAATTGGTGGAATTTGGCTTTTTTCAATTAAAGATGAATATGCTGTAAGGATTAGCACCAACGATGGAGAAGCAAACAGTCTTGGTTCTAAAGTCCAAGCGTATATTCAAAAAATTGTCAATACTCTTAATGATGCAGTAATTCACAGAGGTTAATTTTTAAAACTATGGAAATAGAAGTTTGGCATATCTGGATTATCGTTGCGGTTCTACTTTTTATAGTAGAAATTTTCACTCCGACATTTTTAACGGCTTGCCTTGCTATTGGTTGTATTGCTGCTGCAATTTCATCATACTTTGACTATGGAATAAAAATTCAACTACTTTCTTTTTCCATCGGGACACTCATCGGTTTTTTTGGTGTGCGACCTTTTATGCTCAAATATGCTCACAGAAACAGCGACAAAGTAAAAACTAACATAGACGCTCTTGTGGGAAAAATTGGCAGAGTAACTGTAACAATAGACAATTCTCAAAATCAAGGACGAGTAACAGTTGAAGGAGATGACTGGAGAGCAGAAACAGAAAACAACGAGATTATTAATGAAGGAGTAAGAGTTGAAGTATTAAAAATAGACAGCACAATTTTAATTGTTAAACCAATCACTAAAAACTAAAACTATGGGAATCACAATCATTTTAGGACTAATTGCAGTATTTGTAATTGCCTTCGCCCTAATGGGCTTCAAGATTATTCAGCAAGCCGAGACAATGGTAATTGAACGACTGGGTAAATACAGCCGAACATTACCAGCGGGAATCAATATTATTTGGCCTATCATTGACAGACCACGCTCAACAGTTTGGAGAGACGGTGTAAGAGGAAACCTTACTTATAAGAGCACAATAGATTTGAGAGAAACGGTTTATGAATTTCCTAAACAAAATGTAATTACTAAGGACAATGTGGCTACTGAAATCAACGCCATTATTTATTTCCAAATTACTGCCCCTGTCAAAGCAGTTTATGAAATTTCAAATCTTCCAGACGCAATTGAAAAACTTACGCAGACAACATTGAGAAATGTAATTGGCGAAATGGATTTAGACCAAACACTCACATCAAGAGATACAATAAACGGAAAACTTCGTAGTGTCTTAGATGAAGCCACTCATAAATGGGGCGTGAAAGTAAGTAGAGTAGAATTGCAAGACATCAATCCGCCTCAACATATAAGAGAGGCAATGGAAAAACAAATGCAAGCAGAGCGTTCTAAGCGTGCTTCAATTCTTGAATCAGAAGGAAAGAAAGCATCACAAGTATTAGAATCAGAAGGATTGAAAACAGCAGAAATAAATAAAGCCGATGGAGAAAAACAAGCAATGATATTAATTGCAGAAGGACAAGCACAAGCAAGAATAAGGACAGCACAAGGAGAAGCAGAAGCAATTCAAAAAATTACACAAGCAATTGGTTCAACAAAAAGCGACCCTGTAAATTATCTAATTGCAGTCCGTTACATAGACAAATTAGGAGAAATGGTAAGCGGTAAAGACAACAAAGTAATTTATATGCCATACGAAGCGACAGGAATTTTAAGTTCAATCGGTGGAATTAAAGAGTTACTGACATCAACAAACAAATAAAAGCTACGTATAACAGCACCTTTCCAAAAGTGGGGCTTCAGTGCTAATTTGAACATTTGTGCTTCGATTTCCCCACCTTCGCCAAGCCGCAAAACGTTATGTGGCATTACGTTAGCGGTAATTTTATGACGACACACAACAACACAGTTAAATTATGGACTACATCAAAAAAACATGGGCTGACCCTGTTTGGAGTAATGTTATTGCCGGTATAATAATCTTAGTAATATCTGGGTTTTCGTTCAAATCTTTCTGGACAACGTTGAAAGAATTTTTGACACTCAAAATTGATGTTTGGGTAATGGCATTAATGGCATTAGTAATCGTCGTTATCTGTGTAATCTCATTTCGACTTAAACGCAAACCGACAAACACCAAACCATCACTAAACATTCAATTCACAAAGTATATTGGCGTTTACCAGGTTTATCATTTTGCTCCTCACACGACAGGGACACCAAAAATGACACAATCATTTTTGCAAATTGACCCCAATAAAACCCAATATGTCCATAATTTATTTGAGTGCCAAGACGGTGAAATAGAACACATTGAAGGACATATTTTTCTAAATTTGAAAAACAAAGAACAAAAAAATGCTCCTTTTTACTTCATTTTGAAAAGTATAAATGATGCAAAGATTATATACTTGGGCGGTATTTGTGTAGGCATCGGACAAAATCAAAACTGCCATCCAATAGCTGTTAAAGTAGCTCTCGTCAAGAGAGATGGCATAACAGATTTCAGTGTCGAAAAATACAAGTCACATTGCTCCATTGAGGAATTCCCAAAGGAAAAATTGCAAGATTACCCATATGACAAACTGGTACCCGAATTCCTTTGGAACAAATGCGAGGACAAAGACATATTATTCTAAATAATTAAAACAATAATCATGACAACAACAAGTTTAAATGTAGAGCAGGTCATTAACAGATACTCAAAAGAGTATTCTGTTAGTTTAGAACAATCCGAAAGGCATTTTCATGCTTTATTTGACTTTCTAAAATTAGCGGCAACATCAGACAAACCTTGCTTCCCCGACAAGACAATTGACAATGCTTGGCATACATTCATCATTCATACAAAACTCTATTCAACATATTGCAGTAATCAGTTTAAGAAGTTTATACACCATAATCCGATTGACAAAATTGAACAACCAATTGAAGGCTATTTGTGTTCATTCGACTCAGATACAAACTCACTATTTTACAAACTCACGCCAGTAACACAAGCGGTCTGTGACGGTGGTGGAGGCAATTGTAGCAGTTGCGCAAGCGTCGATCCTAGCAGCGACAACTAATCATGTTGGACACATCGAAAAGCAGAAAACTACCGCTAACATGGGTTTTGCCTCAGGTGGGCAGAAGTGCTAACTTGAATATTTGTACTTCTATCAACATTTGTGGTTTATTGAACATTCGTGCTTCTAATTCCCCCACCATCGCAAATCGCGAAAACGTTAGCGGCTATTCTATGAAAGACCCCAATCCACAATAAACAAACAGACAATGAAATTAACAACACTTGCATTTTTTT
>JASGCW010000125.1 GCA_030053945.1 Limnohabitans sp. | reverse complement strand
TGTACAATCGTTAGCCTGCTTTTGCAACTCGGTTTGCTCGAGTAGGGGGAATTGCAAACAACGGTTTGCAGATTTGCGATGGGTGGGATTTTTACCACAAATTTTGATGCGGAGTACAAAACTTTTTATAAGCACAAAACTTTCTGCGGAGAACGAATCCCCGCCTATTGCAAATGTGCTGTTATGCCCAGTGCTTCTTTCCATCGTGGGTCAGTCCGGTTATTTTAAGGCTTTCACTTTGTCCAGCGTGATAATTTGATTGCTCTCAATTACTTTAACTGTTGGCGGTTCGGAGAATTTAAAAGTTTTCAATTCATCAATTAAATTATTGAAGTCGTTGCTTGTCGCTACGATAACATTATCAAGCCCGATAACGTCTCCACTTTTAATTTTTGCTTTTACACTTTTCGCTTCGGTTGCTTCAAGTGTTATCAAATAACTCAATGCTTTTCTGTGAACATATTTTAAAGCAATTGCTTCAAGGTCGGCTTGTTTATAGCGTTCACGTAAACTTGTCTTTGCAGAAATACAAATTGGTCCACGTTCTGCGGTATAAAACATTAGGTCGTAAATTACGTTTGGAACAAAGGCAACTTTCGCACTCATATAAAGCGGTAAAATGTTTTCACGAACAAACAATGTTGCTAAAATATATTCAAATATTTTTCCGTTCAAATTGTTGTTTCCTTCGGGATGTTTTTGAAATGCCTCCCAATAAGTTGTAATATAATCTGATGGCTTTTTGTATTTCACGGTCATAAAACTTGGAAATAGGCTATCAAAAACTATTTCCGCTTTATTGTCTTTTCCTACAGTTATTCCTAATTGATTTAGTTTGTTCATTTATTCAAAATTAGTTCTAAAATTTTCTTTGCTGTCGCCTGAATTGCAGGCACGGCAACGGAGTTGCCGAATTGCTTGTAAGCTGATGCGTCAGCAACAGGAATTACATATTTGTCGGGAAAGCCTTGCAACCTTGCCCATTCTCTCGGTGTCATTTTTCTAATTCCCTCTCTGTTTACCGTCCCTTTTATGTGAGTTGTAGGAGTGTAATCTGTGATTCTATGGTCGTAAACTAAATTTCTTTCTCGTCCCATACCGCCTACCACTATTGCGTTTGCAATGCCTGTATCGGGAATTATCTCATATCCAAATCCGTTTCCTTTTCCTTCGTGTCTTGCCTTGTGATTTACAAGTGTCTGAACATATTGAGTTGATAAAAAATATTTGGGTGTGCCCCTATCGGGTCGGGCTATTCGCTGCAATCTTTTTTTTCTGAAAAAGAAAAAAAAGGATTTCCGCTACTATCCCTCACACGGCTGCACCTTCAACAATGTAGCACTCTAACCAACCGACAGTTTCATTAACACCTTTGAGAAAAGCATCTAATTCAGATTGTGTTTCAAATTGATATTCTTTTTCATTGATAGTTTTTTCATCTTCAGAAAATGGAACATCTGATAAAAATTTGTTTACTTGTTCTTTGCCAAAAATTATTTTGATTGAATGTTTCATTTATTAAAAATATGTTGATGATGATATTCTAAAAACTCAATAGAAGGGCTAAATCTATCAGGTAATATTATTGGTTGATTTTCATATTCAATAAAATATTTTTGAATGTTACTTTCTTTTCTTTTTTGTAAAATGACATCGGAAAGTTTCACTTTAAAATCAGTTGTAATTGTTATTAAACCTTTATCAAATGCTTTGTCGTGAATATTATTTAAACAGATACCATTTTTAGGATTTAATCTTTCCTGTATGTTTTTTGACCACGGAATTATATGACTTGCAACTAATAAAGAAGTTATTGAAATGCCTGTAATGCTGCACTTTTCATTGTATGATGCTAAAATTCTTTGACGGAAATCATTTTGATTAACCCTTGTTTTTACAATTCTTTCTTTTTCTCTTCCTTCTGCAAATTTCAATTCTGGTTCTAATTCAAGTATTTCTTCAATTGGTTTATTTTGAATAGTTGAAAGTATAGCTGAACTATCAAGTGCTAATTTTTCCCACTGCCCAAAATATTCATTCCAAATTTCTTTATCGGATAAACTTGCAGCACTTTTACCTTTATTTCCAATTTTTTGTTTTTCGGCATCAAGACTTGTAAAATTCATTAATTTATAAGCTAATGCAGCAGGTGTTCTATCTATAATTGGAGCAATTCTTTTTATTTCAGAATTAGAACTACCGCTAATTTTATTGTAGGGTATTTTCCAATAAAGATTTAAAGCAACAATTAACTGTTCTCTATTCCAATTATCTCTTGCCATAAGCTACTATGCTGCGTTTTGCGTTAGGGATTGAAGTGGAAATCCTTTTTGTGAGGAACGAACAAAAAGATTGGAGCGGAAAGCCCGACCCGATAGGGAAACGCCCAAATTATCTTTGCGAAAACCAACAATGTAAATTCTTTCTCTGTTTTGTGGAACGCCAAATTCTTTTGCGTTTATTACTTGTGGTTCGGGAACGAAATAATCAAGGTCATTGCGTAAAACATTCAAGATTGTTTCTAATGTTTTGCCTTTGTCGTGGCTTCTTAAACCTTTTACATTTTCAAGGAAAATGGCTTTTGGTTTATGCTTTTTAATTATTTCTGCAACGTCAAAAAATAGCGTTCCTCTTGTGTCGTCAAAGCCTCCACGTTTACCAGCAATGGAAAATGCTTGGCAAGGAAAACCTGCACATAAAACATCAAAGTCGTCTGGGATATAATTTTTTACTTGCGGTTTTGTTATGTCTCCAAATGGAATTTCGCCAAAGTTTGCTCGGTAAGTTTTTTGGGCTTCTTTGTCCCACTCACTTGTAAATACACACTTTCCTCCAAGGTTTTGCATTGCAAGTCGGAAACCTCCGATACCTGCAAAAAGGTCTATAAATTTGAATGTGTAATTGTCAGGTGTTGGAAACGGCACGTTTTCAACTTCAAAAAGTAGTTGTTGAAGTGCTTCTTCAGCAACCATTGAAACATTTTCATCTTGCTCTTTATATTCAACGTATTCTTTTAAGATTTTCAAGGCATCTTTTTTATAGTGCTTTGAAACTCCATTATGAATGTTGTGCAAATAGTGAGTTAATACAGCTTTCTTATCGGCTTTTGGCTCAACAAGTCTTATTTGAAAGCGTTTGCCGTCAAACTCGTCTATGCTTATTTTCTCTTTTGTTTTCATTGCTTTTTTATTCAAAATTCAAGTCGCAAGTTCGCAAATAAATTACTAATAAAGTCCTTTTTGTGTCCCGAATTTTCAACAGTCTATACAGTTGGGTGGTGGGTGGGCTTTGGTGTATTTTGTCGTCTGTTGTCAGCACAAATGTTTATGGTTGCACTGTCGCCATACGCTTGCCTGTAACGTTCGAGTATTTGCGAAGGCAGGGAATTCATTGTTCGTCCAGCCCAGTACAAATGCCCAATTGGAAATATGATGTTGAAGATAAGAACTAAAGCTGAATAGAATTACGTTTGACCGAACCGCTGCTGATAGCGAACAAAAGAAGAGGACTTATTCGTCAGCCAGCATAGCAGCAAACCCTTGAACGTAAGCAACTACTAGTTTGCAAAACGATACCTCCATATAAAACAACACCCAAATAATTTGCCGGTTTCGTCCAACAGTAGGCTTCATTGTTGGTGCTTCGCACCCAACGAAGCCTTAGTTGTTAGATGAAGTATTCACTTTTTATCAATGGTTTGAAAAGGTTACAATTTTTTGAACTACATTTTATAATTTCTTTGATCCCCTAAGACGGTATGATACTCCTAAATTTATTACGTAGTCTGCAAAAGCAGCATCTCCATGTGTATATACTCCTGTTTGTTGTGTACGAACTTTATCTTCAAAACTTTGAGTTCTATTGCGATAGATAGCAATAGGGCAACTTATAAAAAACGAATAATTATTTTTTCGGAAACCCATTCCTGGTTCTATTGAAACAACGTATCCGGGTCTCCTGAAACCTGCACCACCCCCAATTATATCCTCTGATGGTATTCCTTCAAGTCTTGTACCTAACGAAAAATTTAATCCATTCATTAGATTGTAGTTTCCTGCAATTCTCAACGCAAATTGGTCAGGACATGAAAATTCACTATTCCCATTTCTTGTTAAAACCCCATTTGTTTCTCGAACATTAAAAAGATAAAAAAAATTGGTACTCAGTGCAATATGATGAGAGAGTTTGTGATATCCTTGAATATCTATGATCGCACCAATTCCACCGTCCCCAAGTTGAATAGATTGGTCAACAACTTTTTCTAAGTCTTCATTTCTATTTACTCCTTGGTTGTAGAACATATCTTTATAATCATATTTGCCTGTAGGCAATTTTACCCCAAGTCCAATTGAATAATTAAAGTCATGCTTCTTGGGGGCAAATAACCAATAACCTATACCTAACCTAATATCAGAAAGTCCTATTGAGGAAGTTTCATGTCGTTCGCCTAATCCGCTTGGCGGATTTCCTCCATGTTCATACATAGATGACCGATTATTATTAACCATTGGCAAGATTGATGTGATATAAAATCTGTCAGTCAATGCATAACTTAAAGTAAAGTCTAGAAATGAAGATTTATTGATTACTTCTGTACCATCCTCAACTCTGTTTTTTTCTTGCTCATCTCCTCTAAAGTGTCTAAACGATTTAAAATACCTAAAGCCCATTTGTGCATTTAATTCACCTTTTTTCAGGTTCAAACTATTTCCAGAACTGGCTCCACATGTAGAATTGCCACGAATAGCAACGCAACCCTGTGCATAAATATTCTTGATGTGGCTGAAAGTGGCAACAATCATTACGTATAAATATACTTTCTTCATTTTCTTCTTATTTTTATTTCATCTAACGTTTTGCAGCTTGGCGAAGTGGCGGATTTAGAAGCACTTACTTTCAATTTTGTACTAATGTTCATTTGAAAACAAAATGTTCAATTTAGCACCGAACCCGCCATTTTGCCAAACTGCTGTTAGCGGTTCGTTGTTTTCTTCATCACTTAATTTCAGTATATTTTTTGAAGTTGTCCAAAATTGCTTGCCATCCTTGTTGTTGCATTTCAACAGGGTTTTCACTTTCAGCATCAAATGTTGTCGTTACAGAAGTTGCATTTCCGTTGTCAACAAAAATTGTCGTTGCCTTACGTCCATCTGTCATTGTGTAAGTCAATTCTTGCTTATCAATAACTGTGTCATAAATGGCTTCGAAGTCAAACCCGAAACTGCCGTCTTTGGCTTCCATTCTAGCTATGTATTTGCCTCCAACCTGTAAATCATTTGAAGCTGACGGACATTGCCAAGTGTCGATAGCAAAGTTCCATTGAGTAATGTGTTCAGGTTTTGTCCAGTTGTCCCACACTCTGTCAAGTGGTGCATTTACCAATGCTGATATTGTAATTTTTGTTGCCATACTTTTTTATGTTGTTAATGATTAATTCGAATTTTTCTGTTGCTTGGTCTAAAGTACCAAGATACAATTACAAGTATTAATGACAGAATTGAAGGAAATATTTCTCCGAAATTGTCACCAAGAGTTATATGTGAAATCATTGCACCAGTCATTGCAAAGAAAAAGCCTGCATATGCCCATTCTTTAACTAATGTGAATTTTGGAATGAGAATAGTAATCACTCCAAGTATTTTCCAGACACCTAAAATTGTCAAAAAATACATTGGGTAGCCCAAATGAGTGAAGCTCTTAACTGCATCTTCCATTCGCATCAGTTGAAAAATCCCACCTGATAGCATTCCAAGGGATAACCAAATTGTCGCTACCCAATAAATAATTCTGTTTCTTTTTTCCATTTTATTTTTTATTCAAATTTGCTATTTTTTTATAAATTTCTTTTTGCACTTTCAATCGCAATGAATTCTGGTAAATAGTCAGGAGTGCATCCTTTTGATACCATTTCGCCTTTGTATAAACCGGTTTTTTCGCCAAGTGCCACACAACGCTTACGGTTCGTCTTGTCGTAAACTCCAATCCAACCCGCTAAAAAGTTCATCGCCCATTGCACTTCCGGTTCTTCTTTTTCAATTTCCTTTTCTATTTTTGATAACAGATCATTATTATTTGTTGGTGGTTCTTGTCCCATCCATCTTAAACGAGCTTGATAATACCAAAAAATTCTTCTTTGTAATGAAGAAGGATTTTTTTCCCAAGACTCCATCAACGCTATTGTTTTTTTGTCTTTGGATAGCTGATTTGCCATAAGCCAATCAATAAGTTGATTTCTTTCGATTTCATTCTGCTTTTTGAGGTCTTTGTCCAACTTATCTATGAGTTCTTGTGATAGCAACTTTTTGTCCATAATTAGAACAGACAACAGTCGGGCAAAGTTTTTTCCAGTTGCCCAAAGATCCATCGCTAAATCGTGGTCTTTTTTTATTTCACTTGCAATTTTCTTTATTTCACCAAGTTTAGTTTTGTCGTCTAATTGGCTCAATATTTTCTCTGCTTTTGTCGAATTTGCCATATCTGCTTTTTTATGAATGGTTGTCTCTTTACAATGACCTATAACGCCAATGCAATGTTAGGCGATGTTAAGTTTTTGTCTTCCAAGTATATTTTGCTCCAAATACATCAATGTCAGAGCCGTCCGATTCGTAATACTTTTTTTTGAATTGTCCCATTGCGTTTATGAATTGAGTTATCATTAAAACGGCATCGCTATTTGTCGGCAAAGTATCTTCGTCTAAAAGTTCTAAGTATTCACCTGCTGGTTCATTTTTAAGTAGCTCTTTTATCTGTCCAAGTTTTTTATTAATAATTTTAACTTTGAATGAATTTAGTGGCTCGTCTTGTTTCTTTTTTGACAATTCTCTAATTTCTGCTACGTCACTATCTAACATTGGAAAAAGCATTTCAAATTTTTTCACTTCGTCAGAAGTCGGAAGATTATCATTGTTATAAATTTTCTTAGCCATTTTTATTTTTCTTTAATTTTTTTCGGCATAATAGTTTTTATGTCAGATTCTTTTCCATCAATAATCCAATACCATCGTCCACTAGAACTTTGTTTTACATTATCTGCTCTAAGTTTTTCAAAGCAACTCAAATATTGTGTTAGCATCATTGCAGCGTCACTTGTCGTTGGAATATCACTTTCGTCAAATAAAGTAAAATCTGGAAAAGGTTTGTAATTTTCCCCTAGTAGCGAATTTGCACTATCAAGAATTTGATTTACAAATTTCAGCTTGAATTTATTTAAAGCATCATTCTGTGACTTTTTTGATAAAGCACTAATTTCCATATGCAAACCTTCTAATTGGGTTTGTACCTTCTCAAACGTATCTACCTCTTGTTTATTCATATTGTTTTATTAAGATGGCAAGAGCCTATTAAATTCTACAAATTTTCGTTTTAAGATTTCAATTGGTGTTCTGTTTTTGCTTGCAAAAACTTGACACATTAACTTTAAATCTTCGTCTGTCAAAACTAAAATACATTTCCGTTGCCCTGACCACAAATCGATTAAATTTTTTACAACTTTTTTTGGTGGTTGATTCCTTGTAAATATTACTGCAAACTTTCCAAAAGTATCTTTTAGGTATCTATTTACTTGGTCAATATGGTCATTGTTTAATTCTTTAACATTCTTCAATTCGAATACCATTTGTTTGCATTCGTAAGTGGTATAAATTTCTTTTAAAAATTCTTCGGAACAATTATTATAGAATATCAAATCTCTAATAGAAACGCCGCTTTCTGTTCTGCTCTGTTCTTGGGCGAAATCTAAATGAGGATAAAGCAATGAAGCCAATAGTGGGCAAAGATTATCTTCATAATCTCGGTCTGCGTTATCTGTTTTACCTGTTGGCAGTTTTAGTATTGTTTCTAACTTCCTTTTTGCAGAAAGAACGGGTATTTGTTTAAATAATGGGTCGTTTTTACAGTCAGTTTGTTGTCTTTCTCGAATCTTAATATAAGTTTGAACTAAATCGTAGTTCTGTCTATTAAAGTTTAAAACTTTTACCCTTTCAGGTTTTTGCCCTTCCTTTAATATTGTCGGGCTATAATACTCTTTGCAATAATTTTCATAATTAATGAAAGTTGTATGTCTAACCCATCTTTTTGGTACAAATAGAATTGGCGTTTTGGTGTTTGGATTTATCGGCAAAAAAACATTGTCTGTAATAAATTTGTTTGTCTTGTTGTCAAAATAATCAACATTCACTTTTTCGATAGGAATATTTACTTTTTCGCATTGGTCAATAGTATAATCAATTAAAAATGATTTTATGAAATTTGCTGTAATATCACTAATTCTATCTTCTGCAATGTTGTCTATAAACAGTTGAATTTCTTCAAAATGTAAGAAACCTGCCTTTGTAATTTGAGGAATGTCTTTGTATAAACTCAAAATTTCAGTAGATGTTTTTTGTCCAATTCGTTTTCCTGCTTTAAATTTTGATGTCCCTAAACCGATTTCGTTACACTCTGAACAATTTATTAAAATGTCAATGCAGTCGTTATTGCCTTTTAAAAATTGGTGTCCAAGAAAATTAAAGTTGTTGATTAAATTAAGATGCAATGAGTTGTCCTGTTGGGAAGGTGACTTCCATAATAAGAAAGGGTCAATATAAAAAGGTACATCTTCATCAATAAAAGGAATGATAAAGTCCACGTCCTCTTGTCTAAAAGGCAAGCCAAAAAAATCGTTAAGTCGTGGTCTAATTATGTTCATTCGTTTGTGTCGTGAGGTTGATCGTTTAATATCGCCTAACTAGTGTATTGGCGAAACTTTTTAAACTTTTTAGTTTAGTAATCAATTGATTATGGCTTTTTATTTTATCCGTGTATAAGCGTTTATAAACGTTTATACACGGATAACTAGTACACCAAATTTAGCCAATTATTCCATTCAATTCAATGTAATTTTACAGAGTAGTAAAAAAGCTTATCTCAATTCGGTCTCCATTTTCTTTCGCTCCAATTCTATCACCATCATTTCGAACAATCTTTCAACCGTCATTTCGAACGACTTTAGGAGTGAGAAATCTGTTTGTTAGCAGTTGAAAGTTTAAGTAGTAAGATTTAAGTAGGCGTCTTATAATAGATAGATTTCTCGTTCGTTCCTCACTCGAAATGACGATAATTAGTAACCATACATCATATAATTTCTTTACTGCGCTGGTATAAAATTAAATATCAATATTTTTATCAAAATTAACGCTATGCAAAGTTTTACCATCAGTGGCAATATAGTGGATGTGCTGCATGAAAAAATGTTTTATGGTACAATCCATGTACAAGAAGGTAAGATCA
>JASGCW010000029.1 GCA_030053945.1 Limnohabitans sp. | reverse complement strand
AGCTGGTGAATTAAAAACAAAACCAACGCAGCACTCGGTAAAAACTTTAATGGAAAGTGGAATTAAAGCTGATATTTTGGTTTGCCGCACTGAGCACGAATTATCACAAGATTTGCGTCAAAAACTTGCGTTATTCTGTAATGTAAAGAAAGAAGCTGTTATTCAATCTATAGATGCTTCAACAATTTATGATGTACCTAATTTAATGTTAGAAGAAGGTCTTGATAAAGTAGCTCTAAAAAAATTAGAACTGCCAGAAAAAAACATACCTGATTTAAAGCAATGGAATGAATTTTTGCAGAAACTTAAAAATCCGAAGCACGAAGTTAATATTGGTTTAGTTGGAAAATATGTAGAATTGCAAGACTCTTATAAGTCAATTTTAGAGGCTTTTATACATGCTGGAGCTGCAAATGAGACAAAAGTTAACGTAATTTCTGTACATTCTGAATATTTAGATGCCAAAACGGCAGAAAAACAGTTAAAAGGATTGGACGGCATACTTGTTGCTCCAGGATTTGGCGAGAGAGGAATTGAAGGAAAAATAGAGACAGTTCGTTATGCAAGAGAAAATAAAATTCCATTTTTCGGAATTTGTTTAGGTATGCAAATGGCAGTAATTGAATATTCACGAAATGTATTAGGGTATTCAAACGCTAATTCGACCGAAATGAATAAAAATACTTCTCATCCGGTTATTAACCTGATGGAAGAACAAAAAAATATCACAGATAAAGGAGGTACAATGCGTTTAGGAGCTTGGAAATGTCATCTTCAAGAAGGAACATTGGCTTATGATATCTATGGTAAATCAGATATTCTGGAACGTCACCGTCATAGATACGAGTTTAATGGTGATTATTTGGAAGAATTAAAGAATGCTGGTTTGATAACTTCAGGTATAAACCCTGATACAGGTTTAGTAGAAGTTATAGAATTAAAAGATCATCCATTCTTTATAGGTGTACAATATCATCCAGAATACAAAAGTACAGTAGCAAATCCGCATCCTATTTTTGTGAATTTTGTGAAAGCAGCAGTAAATAATAAAAAATAATTGTTTCAGGTTTCAAGTTTTTTTATCAAAAACAAATCAAACTTGAAACTTTAAACTTGAAACTAAATTTAAATGGAAAGAAAAAAATTAGACCTCAATTCGATTATTGGATTTGCCTTGATTTTTGGTATTATGATGTGGATAATGTACAAAAATCAACCCACACAAGCAGAAATTGATGCCGAAAAGGCAAAGAAAGAAAAGCTTGAAAAAGCTAAAACTAAAGCACCTGAGGTTGCTGCTGTAACGCCTGTAGCTTCAGATTCAACTCAGTTAAAAGCACTACAAGCGAGTTTAGGAAGTTTTGCTTATTCTGCAACTTTACCTTCAGCAAAAGAAAACTTTACAACTATAGAAAATGAGGTTCTAAAACTAAAAATTGCTAATAAAGGCGGTTTTATTGTAGAAGCGACACTTAAGGATTATAAGAGACTTTCAAGTGATAGCAAAGAATTGGTAGCGTTGATAAAAAATAATAATGCCAATTTGAATCTTCAGTTGCAAACACAAGATAATCGAGTGTTGAATACGAAAGATTTATATTTTGAACCAACAGTAACAAAAGAAGGTGCTAATCAAGTTCTTTCAATGAAACTAAAAGCAGGTGAAAATCAGTTTTTAGAATATAAATACAGTTTGAAATCAAAGGATTATATGATTGGATTTGATATTCAATCAAAAGGATTAAATAAAGCACTAAATGAATCTAAGCCTTTGGATCTAGAATGGAGTATGAAAACGTTCAGAAATGAGAAAAGCATTTCTTATGAAAACCGTTATACAGACATTCGTTATTCAGAGGATGGAAAAGCAAATAATGTTGGAGCTGGAAAGGACAGTGAAGAAACTCCTGAAAAAGTAAGTTATGTAGCATTTAAGCAACATTTCTTTTCTTCTATTTTAATTACAGAAAAACCTTTTGAAACATCAAAATTACATTCCTCTAATCTTGTAAACGATGAAAAAAAGGATACAGTATTTACAAAAGAGTTTAAAGCTAATTTACCATTGGCTTTTGCGAATGGGGAGTTAAACCATAAAATGAATTTTTATTTTGGTCCAACAGATTATAAGACTTTAAAGGCTTATGATAAAAATTTTGAAGAAATAATTCCATTAGGATGGGGAATATTTGGCTGGATAAACAAGTTTATATTTAGTCCATTATATGGTTTTCTTAGTTCATTTATGTCTTTTGGTATTGCCATAATTATTTTTACAATAATTATTAAGTTGGCAATGTCGCCTATTACTTATAAATCATTTTTATCTCAAGCAAAAATGAAGGTATTACGTCCTGAAATTAATGAGATTAATGAAAAAGTAAAAGACCCAATGAAACGTCAACAAGAAACAATGAAGTTGTACAATAAAGCGGGAGTAAATCCTATGGCTGGTTGTATTCCTGCATTAATTCAGTTACCATTTATGTACGCATCATTTCAGTTCTTTCCAACAGAATTTTTGTTAAGACAAAAAGCATTTCTTTGGGCAAATGATTTATCTTCTTATGATTCGATATTAAAATTACCTTTTACTATTCCGTTATATGGCGATCACATAAGTTTATTCCCTATCCTTGCTGCAATTGCCATTTTCTTTTATATGAAATATACGACTGGTGATCAGCAAATGGCAGCGCCACAACAAGAAGGAATGCCGGATATGGGTAAGATTATGAAAATGATGATTTATATCTCACCTATAATGATGTTAATCTTCTTCAATAATTATGGTTCAGGTTTAAGTTTGTATAACTTGTTTTCTAATTTAATGACATTAGGAATTATGTTCTATATCAAAAATTATGTGGTAGATGAACAAAAAATACACGCTCAAATTCAAGAAAATAAGCAAAAAGAGCCTAAAAAACCAGGTAAGTTTCAGCAAAAATTGCAAGAAGCTATGGAACAAGCTCAAAAGCAACAAGAAGAGAGAAATAATAAGAAAAAATAAATTCTTTATAAATTTAAAAAGCCTGAAGCACAACTCTTCAGGCTTTTTTGTTTATAATCAAAACTAAATATTATTAGTCACATAAATAGTTAAGACTATTTTTAGTGCATTATATTTGATACTTTGTAATGAATTCAAATAAATTTACTTGGTTCGGGTATTTAAGTTAAATTCGAGTTTAATCTTTTATTTCATCATCATCTAGTATACTGATGATATTGCTAATTTTATTATCAAGTTCTTGAATTTTTTGAGGGATTCTTTTATCCAATTTGTTAATTTTAAAAGTTTTCTTTTCATGAGAATTCCCTATCTCTATATATAAACCTAATTCAGCATTTTTTGGATTACTACCTATTAAACTATCTTTAGATAGAAGAAGTATTTTAGGTATATCTATTTTATTAATCAGCTTTAAAGCGCTATTATTTCTATCAGAATCTTTAATTAATTCATTCTTTTCAACTTTGTTTTCCCATTTGTTGGTGGAATAATTATAAAAATCTCCCCCTTTGTAATATAACCAAATAGAATCGTTTGCTACTTTGTAGAGCTGTTTCCATTTATTGTCTGTATTGACTGAATATTGCCCAAAAATGATATACGAATAGTTTTATAAATTCAAATTACTAGTTTTGGGAACATCTTTTCTACAAGAAATTAAAAGCAGCGCTATACAAAAAATAAATTTCCTCAATTTGTTTTTTGAAGTGTTTAAAATAAACATAATTGGAAGGAAGATTACTTCTTATTCTATGTTATTCAGCTTACTATTTCTATAACCATAAGCAAGGTAAACTACTAATCCTATTAATAACCATACACCAAACCACATCCAGTTAGAAACCGCCATTCCTGTTAATAAGTAACAACAAGAAATTAATCCTAAAAGTGGAATTAAAGAAAGATTTTTAATGAATGCTACAAACGACATTATAATAGTTAGCGTGAAGAAAACTAATAATGGTAAATTTGTTGCTATAGTATTCTCTGAAAGACTTAAAGTATCTATAAAATAAGTAGGGTATAGTTTGTGTATTACAATGGCAGAGATAACAGTAATTGTAGGGAAAATAAATTTTGCATTAATATAGGGTAAATGGAACTTACCTACTTCTTTTCCTCTTCTAGGAATTAGAAGTACACCACCACATACTAAAATAAAGGCAAATAAAGTTCCAATACTTGTGAAATCTAAGACAAAAGTTTTATCTGTAAAAAGTAATGGTACACCTACTACAAAACCTGTTAGAATTGTTGAAAAACCAGGTGTTTTATATTTTGGATGAATTTCTTGAAATCGTTTTGGTAATAGACCATCTCTACTCATTGTCATCCATATTCTAGGTTGTCCCATTTGAAAAACAAGCATCACACTTGTCATTGCAACCACAGCACAAATGGCAATTAAAAAGTGCATCCAAGAAGAATTAAGATTTTGAGATTCAAAAATAAATGCCAATGGATCGCCTATTCCTTCAAAATTTTTATAGTTTGTTGCACCAGTAAGTACAAGTGATAGAAGAATATAAACTACAGTACATATTACTAAAGAATAAATCATACCACGAGGTAAATCTCTTTGAGGATTCTTACTTTCTTCTGCTAGAACACTCACGGCATCAAATCCAATATAGGCAAAAAATACCCCACTTACCGCCATCATAACACCTTTGAAGCCATTTGGCATAAAACTTGGCACACCTTCAGCGTTTAATGGTGTCCAGTTGCCTGTTAGGTTATATTTGAAAATCATTGCGCCTCCCACAACAATCACTAATGTAACCACAAACATCTTTATAATTACCATTAGGTTACTAAAGTTTTTACTTTCTTTAACACCTTTGAAAACTAAATAAGTAATTAATATGTTTATTACTAAGGCTGGTAAATCTACAATGATTCTTAAACCTAAAATACTTGGTGCTTGCTGCCAAGCACTATATGCTTCACCAGTAACGTTACTTTTAAAAGCGTCTTTAGCTTCCATATAACTTGTAGAAAAATAAGTTGGAATATCAACACCACATTGATGTAAAAGTGAAGTAAAATAATCACTCCAACTATAAGCTACATAAATATTACCAATAGAATATTCCATAAGTAATGCCCAACCTATTATCCAAGCAAAAACTTCACCAAAACTTGCATAGGCATAAGTATATGCACTTCCAGATACAGGAATTCTACTTGCAAATTCAGAATAACACATCGCTGTAAAACCACAAGCTATTGCAACTATAATGAATAAGAAAATAACTCCAGGACCACCACTAAAAACGGCACTTCCTAAACTACTAAAACTTCCAGCTCCAAGTATAGCTGCAATTCCAAAAAATGTTAAATCTCTTACAGTTAGTACTTTATTCAATCCAGAGTGTTCGCCATCTCCGCCTTGTTTTAAAATTGATTCTATAGATTTAGTTCTGAAAAGTTTTTTGAAAGACATATAATTTGTTTGGTTTTTGTTGCTTCAACCAACAAATATATAAAACTTGGTAAAAAAATAGTAAATAATTAAGGTTTACTTGTATTCAAATAAAAAAGAGGTAGTTTTTATACGCTACCTCTTTGTCAGAATTTAATAATTAATACAGATTAAAAACGATCTAGATTCATTACTTTGTCCCAAGCTTTAACAAAATCAGTCAAGAATTTTTCTTTAGAATCATTTGAAGCATATATTTCTGCAATTGCACGTAATTCAGAATTTGAACCGAAGATTAAATCGGCACGAGTCGCAGTCCATTTAGGTTCTCCAGTTGCACGGTTTGACCCAACAAATATTTCTCCCATATCATTCGTAGCTTTCCATACAGTCCCTAAATCTAATAGATTTACAAAAAAGTCATTAGTAAGTACGCCTTCATTTTTTGTTAATACCCCGTGTTTTGTACCATCATAATTTGCGTTTAAAACTCTAAGTCCGCCAAGTAAAACAGTCATTTCTGATGCTGTCAAAGTAAGTAATTGCGCTTTGTCTATAAGCATTTCTTCGGTTATAGCGTTTGTTTTCGAACTCTTGTAATTTCTAAATCCATCTGCTTTTGGTTCTAATACTTCAAAAGAAGCTATATCCGTTTGTTCTATGAGTGCATCGCCTCTGCCAGGGGTAAAAGGAACTTTTATTGAATGTCCAGCTTTATTTGCACCTTTTTCTATTGCTACACAACCACCCAGTACAATCAAATCGGCTATGGAAATTGAATCTCCTGATTCTTTTTGAATGTTTTCATAAACTGAAAGCACTCTTTTTAATTGGCTAGGATTGTTTACTTCCCAATTAATTTGAGGCTCAAAGCGTATTCTAGCTCCGTTTGCTCCTCCACGTTTATCGGAACCTCTAAATGTAGATGCCGATGCCCAAGCTGTAGAGACTAGTTCTGAAACTGTTAACCCCGAATATGATATTTTAGTTTTAAATTCCTCAATTTCGCTATCAGAAAGATTTTTGTTTCCTGTTGGAATCGGATCTTGCCAAATTAAAACTTCGCTTGGTACTTCATTTCCTAAATAGCGAGTAATAGGTCCCATATCACGATGCGTAAGCTTATACCAAGCACGGGCAAAAGCATCTGCAAATTCATCAAAATTTTCTAAAAATCGTTTTGATATTGGACCATAAATTGGATCCATTTTCAAGGCTAGATCGGCAGTAGTCATCATAGGAGCGTGACGTTTTGATGGATCGTGTGCATCTTCAACCAATGTTGCTGCTGATTCATCTGTAGGTATCCATTGATGTGCTCCAGCAGGACTTTTAACTAACTTCCAATCGTATTTGAATAATGTTTCAAAATAGCCATTATCCCATTTTGTTGGATTGGGTTTCCAAGCTCCCTCGATGCCACTTGTTATGGTATCACCACCTTTGCCTGAACCAAAACTATTTTTCCATCCCATTCCCATTTCTTCAATAGAAGCTCCTTCTGGTTCGACTCCTACAAGGTTTGCATCTCCTGCACCATGAGCTTTACCAAAAGTATGACCACCAGCAACTAATGCTACTGTTTCTTCATCATTCATTGCCATTCTTGCAAAAGTTTCTCGAATGTCTTTTCCAGAGGCAATAGGATCAGGATTTCCGTTAGGACCTTCAGGGTTCACATAAATTAATCCCATCTGTACAGCCGCTAATGGGTTATCAAGTTCTCTCTCGCCTTGATAACGGTTGTCACCTAACCATTCTCTCTCATTTCCCCAATTGATGTCTTGTTCTGGTTCAAAAATATCTTCACGACCACCAGCAAATCCAAAGGTTTTGAACCCCATTGATTCTAAAGCGCAATTGCCTGCTAATATCATCAAATCTGCCCAAGAGATCTTGTTGCCATATTTTTGTTTTATAGGCCAAAGTAAAAAACGAGCTTTATCTAAATTGCCATTGTCCGGCCAACTATTTACTGGTGCGAAACGTTGATTTCCTGTACTTGCGCCACCACGACCATCTGAAATGCGATAGGTGCCCGCACTATGCCAAGCCATACGTATAAATAACGGACCATAATGCCCATAATCTGCTGGCCACCAGTCTTGCGATGTCGTCATTAATTCATAGATATCCTTTTTGATCGATTGAAGGTCTAGTTTTTTGAATTCATCACTATAATTAAAATCTTTATCCATTGGATTTGATAAAGTTGAATGTTGACGAAGAATGCTTAAATTTAGTCTATTAGGCCACCAATCTTTATTAGAGGTACCAGTGCCAGCTGTTTGTTTCATTTGTCCATTATGAAATGGACATTTACTAAGATCTGTTTTGTTATCCATAATTTATTTTGATTTATTTTGTTTCGTAAAATTATTTTATTTTATCTATTAATTTTTTTTTTTCAATAGATAATAACTATTCTTTCATTTGAAAATTTTTATCCAAATTAAATTTATGAAAAAAACAGGTTTAAAAGATTAAAACTATACTAGCATAGAAAATTATAATTAAATCGTTTTTTTGAAGAGAGAATTGCTACTATTTTTGCATCCATAAAAAATATTATTTAAATACTATATATTATGTCATTAGTTGGAAAAAAATTCCCAAACATTACAGTAGATGCTATCTCAGAAATGGGAGATAATTTAAGAATTAACGTACTTGAAGAAGCTACAAAAAGCAACAAAAAAGTGCTTTTATTCTGGTATCCAAAAGATTTTACTTTTGTTTGTCCTACAGAGTTACATGCATTCCAAACTGCTTTGCCTGAATTTGAAAAAAGAAACACTATAATTATTGGCGCTTCATGCGATACAAATGAAGTTCACTTCGCATGGTTAAATACACCAAAAAATACTGGTGGTATTGAAGGTGTAACTTACCCATTATTAGCAGATACTACTCGCAATTTAGCAAAAGCTTTAGATATTTTAGATGCTCAAGAAGTATATGATGAAGAATCTAATGATATTTTATTAGAAGGTTCTAATGTAACTTTCCGTGCTACTTATTTAATTGATGAGACAGGTAAAATTTTCCACGAGAGTGTAAATGATATGCCATTAGGAAGAAATGTAAATGAATATTTACGTTTAGTAGATGCATATACTCACGTTCAAACTAAGGGTGAGGTTTGTCCAGCTAACTGGGAAGAGGGGAAAGAAGCAATGAATGCTGACAGACTTAGTACAGCTGCTTATTTGAGCCAAAACTAGAAAAATATTTGTTTCAGGTTTCAAGTTGATTTGATTCAGCTTGAAACTTGGAACTTAAACTTTAAACCTTAACAAAATATGTTAATTGAATTAAGTAATGATTCATTACAGGAATTAGTAAATACTAACGAAAAAGTAGTGGTTCAATTTTCGGCTTCTTGGTGTGGAAACTGCCGTATTATGAAGCCTAAGTTTAAAAAATTAGCTACAGAAAATGACAATGTAACCTTTGTTATTGTTGATGCTGAAAATGCACCTGAATCAAGAAAATTAGCTAATGTGTCTAATTTACCTACTTTCGCCACTTTTGTTAATGGAAAATTAGTAGGGGAAACACAAACCAACAAAGCTGAAGTTCTTAATGAATTAGTTGCACAAATTTTGTAATATGAAGTTGCCAGTTATCAAACATTTGACTCAGTTTATTGAAGATAATGATAAAGATTATATTGTAGAAGCTATTGAAGTTTTAGAAAATCTTACTGAATTAGAGTCGCTTAAAGACGAAGAATTAGACGTTATAGGTGAATTGATATCTAATATGTATGGAGCTTTGGAGGTTCAAAAATTAATACAAGAAGGAAAGGATAAGAAAACCGCATTGAATGATTTTATGAAACGTGTGGTAGGTTCTATAGATAAATAAAATAAGCACTTGAAAAAGTGCTTATTTTATTATTTTGGTTCAAGTAGTCCTTGATAGTGATTCCAATATCTGTAGATTAAAAAAACATTTGCCGCAATTACAAAAATCCCAATAGGAATATATTCTGGTGTAAGGAAAAAGTTTATTAAAAAAATGTTTAAACTGACCGGTAGTATAACCAGATTTGATAGCGCTACAAATCTATTAGCAATAAATGATATTCCACAAACTAATTCAATGGTTTTGGCTAATGGCATTAGGTACTGTGATGAGATTAGACCTACTTGAAAAGCTTTAAAATCTCCTGTAGTTTCAGGTTCTGGAGCTAATTTTAAGAAAAAAAGTATAGAAGCATAAGCAAGCAAAGCTCCTAATAATATCCGAACAATCATTGTAGTTGTTTTCATAATACTTTGATTTTTAGTGGTATATAAAGTTACTAAAAATATTCCTACAATTTCAGATTTCAGATTTTTATTTTTTAATTTCAGAAAAAACATAAAATAATTCTGAAGCAATTTCTAAACTGCGTTCTGCATATTTTTCATCCATTAAATCAGTTCCATCAAAAGCTTTTGGATCGTTATATTTGATAGGGAATCTGACTTCTGCTCCTAGAACTAAAGGACAACCTTCATCTGCATTATTACAGGTAAGTATCGCTGCAAAAGAGCTCTTAGGATTGAAATCATCAAAATAAGTTTTTGAAAAACAAATTACAGGATGTTCGTTCTCGTCATATTGTACCGCATATACGGGGTTGTTCGCATCGCTTAATTTTTGAATATAAAAACCTTGTTTGAATAAGGTATCTGCTACTTTTGGAAACATTGCTGTAGCTTCTGTTCCGCCGGAATAACAATATACATTTTTAATCCCGAAGTGGAATGCCATAGTCTGTGCCCAAATTTGTGACAAATGACTCCTTCTAGAATTATGAGTACAAATAAAATTTAATCGAATATCTTCCTTAAGATTAATTTTCTCTTGGATGTAATTAATCAAAGGCTTGAGAATTTCTTTTCTCTCTTCCGAAACTGATATTTTCATTACATCATCAATGGTTTTGGATAACTTATCTAGCATTTTATTTTTTTTTTGAATGTGCAAAATATAAAGTTCTGTGTTGTGTCAAAAGGGGTTTGATGATTTTCTGTGAATGAATCTATTAATTCAAGATTTTCTCCAAAAATAGTATTCATTTTTTCAGCACTATATTGAGTGATATCTAAACCACTACATTTTTTAGGGCCATTTTCTGAAAAAGCTCCTATTAATAAAGTCCCCTTTTCTTTGATGTTTTTATTAGTTAAGATAGCATATTTAGCAATGTCGTTTTGGTCTGTTAAAAAATGAAATGATGCACGATCGTGCCATACATCAAATTTTTCATCTGTTAGTAAATCAATGTTTTTTGAAACTATAAATTTAACTTTAGAAGCGTGATTACCTAAGCGTTTTTTTGCTCTTTCAATAGCATTTGAAGAAATATCTAGTAGATATAAATTAGTAAATCCTTTTTCTATAAGAATATCAATCAAATAACTATCACCGCCACCAATATCTATGATTTTAGCATCTTTAGGTAGGTCTAATTTTTCTATTAATGCTAATGAGGTTGTTGGAACTTTTTGATACCAACTAACTTCATTTTCTGCTTTTGTTGAGAAAACATTTTCCCAGTGTTCTTTTTGATTCATATTTTAACAACACCCAGATTCAGGAGTACAACAAGTGGTTAGTTCTTTTAAATTTTTTTTCACTTTTTCTACTGGTATGCCACAATTGTCTTGTGCTAAACAAGTTGTTTTTGTAGTAGTTAATTCGAAATGTGTACCATTAAATTCTAAACCATATTTCCCAATAGTATGTTCATCTTGGTATTCAACTAAAATATCATAATCTTCAATGTTGGTATTTTTTTCTATGCCTGAAATTATTTTCAATACTTTATCAGAAGTTAATTGATGCCAAGTATCTATTGAATACCATAGTTGAAAAGTAAAATAATTTTCTTCTCTAAAAGTGTTTCCACAATCTGTATATTTTTTATTTATGATTCCCATTTCAGTAATATGAAAATGGTTTGGTACAAATTCGCCATTTGGCAATTGAATTTTGAAATTTTCAACTAGTTCTAACTGTTTTTTAAATTCAGATAATTTCATAGTATATAGATTTAAAGTTATTTATGATTAGCAACATTTGCTTTGTAACTGTTTTTTTATAAGAAAAAAATAATCCTCAAACTTTTTAATTGCTTCAGGATTTATGCAATAACAAATTGCGGTTCCTTCGATATTGCCTTTTATGAGTCCAGCGTTTTTTAATTCTTTCAGATGCTGTGAGATGGTGGGCTGTGCTAGTGGTAATTCATTTACAATGTCACCACAAATACATGAATCTACTTTTAACAGATATTCTATAATAGCAACACGTGCAGGATTTGATAACGCTTTAAAGAGTGTTGCTAGTTCGTTTTGTTCTGCTGTAAAATAATCAGATTTAGTTGCTCCCATAGTTATTGTATTTGTATATTGCAATATTACGATAAATAAATTTATGATTGCTTAACTTTAACAAAAAATTTAATTAAAAAATACTTACTTTTGGACTCTAACAATAAAATGAATAAAATGTCACAAATAACTCTAAAAGGAAACGTAATAAATACAGTAGGAAATTTGCCTGAAGTAGGAGCTGAAGCAAAAGATTTTAAATTAGTAGCTACAGATTTGTCAGTAAAATCTTTAGCTGACTTTAAAGGAAGTAGATTGGTTTTAAATATTTTTCCTAGTGTAGATACAGGGACATGTGCAACTTCTGTTAGAAAATTTAACGAAAAAGCATCTACTTTGGAGAATACTAAAGTGTTGTGTATTTCTCGTGATTTGCCATTTGCTCAAAATCGTTTTTGTGGAGCGGAAGGATTAGAAAATGTAGTGAATTTGTCAGATTTTAAAGACGCATCTTTTGGTAATGATTATGGTTTGACAATTGTAGACGGCCCTTTAGCAGGATTACATTCACGAGTTGTAATCATTTTGGATGAAAACGGAATAGTAAAATATACAGAACAAGTTTCTGAAATTGTAGATGAGCCTAATTATGAATCTGCTTTAGCTGTTTTATAATGAAATTTGAAAAAGACGAAACTTTTTTAACAGGAAGACTAAAAAGTATTGGATTTGCTGTTAAAGGTGCATTAAAGCTAATTACCACCGAACATAGTGTTATGGTACAATCTTCATTGGTTGTGGTTATGACAATTGCGGGTCTTTATTTTGGTATTTCAAGAGAAGAATGGATGTTTCAAATTTTTGCTTTTGGTTTAGTACTTAGTATTGAAGGTTTAAATACAGCAGTAGAAAAAATAGCAGATTTTGTTCATCCAGATTTTCATGAGCGTATAGGATTCATAAAAGATATTGCCGCAGGAGCTGTTATGTTTGCTGCGACTACTGCTATTGTGATAGGTTGTTTTATTTATATACCAAAATTAGTTTAATTCGTTAGAATATATATTTTTGTTTAAAAGTAATAACTCAAAATGGCCAAATCTAAAAAGAAGGAAACTAACGAATTAGAATCTGAAAAAACTTCTGTGATAAGTAAGTTTTCACTTAGTCGCCAACAAAAAATCACTTTTGGGATATTGTTAGTGTTGCTATCAGTAGCATTAGCCGTATCTTTTATTTCTTTTTTTGTAAATGGAAAATATGATCAAAGTGAACTAGGTAATTTTACAGACCGTGAGGCACAGGTGCAAAATTGGTTGGGGAAATTTGGAGCTTTCTTGTCTGATTTCTTTATTTATAGAGGATTTGGAGTAGCTTCATTTCTATTTGTAAGATTGTTATTCTTAACAGGAGCCTATTTAGTTCTAGATTTAGCAGTTTCTAAATTAAGAAAAACTTGGTTTTGGGATATTTTTGTAATAATCATTTTATCTATTCTTTTCGGATTTTTTAGTCAGTCTTTGCCTGAGTTAGGAGGTATTATAGGTTTTGAAATGAACCTGTTTTTTCAAGATTATATAGGTAAAGTAGGTACATTATTAACATTACTTTTCGGAGTAGTTATATATTTGATTTTTAAGATTAAAGTTTCTCCTGATAAGATTAAAAATGCTTTTGAGAAAACAAAAAGCGGTTTGAGAGAAGATTTGAATACTGTTATCAAACCTACTACAGAATCATCTGCTTATAATTTGGAAGAATTTGCTGTAAATGACTCTGTCGATACTTTTGAAGACAAATCGGATTCTTTGATAACAACACCTAATAAAAACGATTTTGAAGAAGACGAAGAGGAGATAGGCGAAATAACGTTAAAAACTATTCCATCTCAATCTCAATTTGAAATCAATAAAGAAGCTTTAAAGCCTACAATTGGAACTGCTTCTGAGTTGTCTTTAAATGTAAATAAACCAATTCAAAAAGAAGAGAATCATCATTCTGATGAACTAGTAATTGAAAAAGTTGAAGAAGAAGATATCATTGAGGAGAACTTAGCAGCTAAATTAGTATCGCATTTTGGAGAGTTTGATCCTACATTAGAGCTTTCTCATTATAAGTTTCCTACAATAGATTTATTGAAAGATTATGGTACTGGAGGTATCACTATAAACCAAGCCGAATTAGAAGAAAACAAAAACAGAATTGTTGAAACACTTCGCAATTATAAAATTGATATTGCTCAAATAAAAGCGACTGTAGGTCCATCTGTAACACTATATGAAATAGTACCAGAGGCAGGTGTTCGTATTTCAAAAATAAAAAGTTTAGAAGATGATATTGCTTTGTCTCTTTCTGCATTAGGAATTCGTATTATTGCGCCTATGCCTGGAAAAGGAACGATAGGTATTGAAGTTCCTAATAAGAATCCTACTATGGTTCCTATGAAAGGAGTTATTGCATCGGCTAAATTTCAAGAAGCCGAAATGGAATTGCCTATAGCTTTAGGAAAAACTATTTCTAATGAAACTTTTGTTGTGGATTTAGCTAAAATGCCTCACTTATTGATGGCAGGTGCTACAGGACAAGGGAAGTCAGTTGGATTGAATGCAGTTTTGACTTCGCTTTTGTATAAAAAGCATCCTGCTGAAGTAAAATTTGTTTTGGTTGACCCTAAAAAGGTAGAATTAACACTTTTCAATAAAATTGAGAGACATTATTTAGCAAAACTTCCAGATACAGAAGACGCCATTATAACAGATAATTCAAAAGTAATTACTACTCTAAACTCGCTTTGTGTGGAAATGGATAACCGTTATTCTTTATTAAAAGATGCAATGGTTAGAAACATTAAAGAGTACAATGAGAAATTCAAACAACGAAAATTAAATCCTGAAGCTGGACATCGTTTTCTGCCATATATTGTTTTAGTAGTCGATGAGTTTGCCGATTTGATTATGACAGCTGGGAAAGAAGTTGAGACGCCTATAGCCCGTTTGGCTCAATTAGCTCGTGCGATCGGGATTCATTTAATTATTGCTACACAAAGACCTTCGGTAAATGTAATTACTGGTATTATCAAGGCAAACTTCCCAGCTCGTATAGCCTTTAGGGTAACTTCTAAAATAGATTCAAGAACAATTTTAGATCAGCAAGGTGCTGACCAACTAATAGGTAGGGGAGATTTGCTATATACTAACGGTAGTGATTTAGTACGTGTGCAGTGTGCGTTTGTAGATACTCCAGAGGTTGAAAAAATAACTGAGTTTATTGGAGCTCAAAAAGCATATCCAACTGCTTATATGTTGCCAGAATTTGTTGGTGAAGACGGAGGTGGCATAAATCTTGATATGGACATATCCGAAAGAGATTCTTTGTTTAGAGAAGCGGCTGAAGTAATTGTGACAGCACAACAAGGTTCTGCATCTTTAATTCAACGAAAATTGAAGTTGGGTTATAACAGAGCTGGTCGTTTGATAGACCAATTAGAAGCAGCGGGTATCGTAGGTCCTTTTGAAGGAAGTAAAGCAAGATCGGTAAATATTCCTGATTTAGTTGCTTTAGAACAATTTTTTAATAACGAACAGAATAATAATTAATAAAAAAATGAAAAAAATTCTTGCATTAACAGTCCTATTGTTTTCAATAACCATAAATGCTCAGGATGCTGATAAAGCAAAGGACTTATTAGATAAAGTTTATGCAAAAGTAAAGTCGTATAAGAATATTCAAATTAAGTTTAAATATAGTTTAAATAATTCTAAAGAAAACATCAATCAAGATAGTAAAGGTACTGCTGTACTTCAAGGTAATCAGTATGTTTTGAATTTTATGAATGTGACTAAAATGTGCGATGGAAAAAAAATATATACTATTTCTAAAGAAGACGAAGAAGTAACAATTGCACCAGTTGGAAAAAATGAAGAAGATAATGATACACCAGAAAAGATGTTGACTTTCTTTACTAAAGGGTTTAAATATGCTTGGGATATTAGTCAAAAAGTAAGAGGAAAAAAAATACAGTATATTAAACTTATACCTTTAAATCCTAAAGATGAACGTAAGCAAATTTTAGTTGGAGTCGATATAAAAACAAACCAAGTTTATAATACTATTACAACAAATAAAAAAGGGACAGTGACAACGCTGACCGTTAATTCTTTCAAAACAAATTCTGTATTGCCAAAAAATCAGTTTATTTTTGTGAAATCGAAATACCCTAATTATTATATCAATAATTTGGATTAAAGAAATTTGATGAAAATAATAGATAGATATTTACTTAAAACGTATTTGATTACATTTACTTCGGTATTTGTAATCTTGTTTTTTATATTCATACTTCAAACGGTATGGTTATTTATATCTGAACTTGCAGGTAAAGATTTAGATATAGTAATGATTTTTAAATTTTTAGCCTTTGCATCACCAAAATTAGTTCCGATGGTTTTGCCGTTGACAGTTTTACTGTCATCCATTATGACTTTTGGAGATTTGGCTGAAAATTATGAGTTTGCAGCAATGAAATCAGCAGGAATTTCATTTCAAAGAACTTTAAAAATGCTTTCTTTTTTTATTGTTTTACTTTCCTTATGTGCTTTCTTTTTCGCCAATAATGTAATTCCTTATGCCGAATATAAATTTACAAATTTCCGAAAAAATTTAGCTCAAGTTAAACCTGCCTTAGCTATTGCAGAAAATCAGTTTAGTACTATAGGTGATATAAATATAAAAGTTAATAAAAAAACAGGCGAGAAAGGAGAATTTCTTGAAGGAGTAACAATACATAAAAAATCTCCTTCAGGTGAAGGAGCCAAAACAGTTATCAAAGCTAAAAATGGAGTTTTGATTAGTAGTGAAGAGTCAAATTTATTGCAATTGGTTTTGAAAGATGGTTATTATTATGAAGATGTAACTCCGAAAAATTTTCAAGATCGAGATAAAGTTCCTTTCGCAAAAGCAAATTTTAGAACATATAATATCAATATTGATTTGTCTAAATTGAATAAAACAGATGAAAATGCTACGCCCATTTCGGCTTCATATATGTTGAGTTTATCGGAATTAAAGTACTCTTTAGATTCGGTTTCAACAGCATATAATAAGGAAGTAATTTCAGTTTCGGATAATATGTATAATAGATTTGGATTTCAAAATGGATATGTTATCGATTCTTTATTGCCTAAAAAAACAAAAGTTGTTGATTTACTCAAATTGTTTAACACCAATGATGAAAAATCAAAAGTTTTAGAAATAGCTTTAAGTGATGTTAACAGTTCTGTGCAAAATATAGATATGAATAATTTGATGCTTATGGCTCGCAGAAAAGATATTAATGAGCATTGGCTATGTATTTACGATAAGTTTGTAATTGGTTTGGCAAGTATATTAATGTTTTTTATTGGCGCTCCTCTAGGTGCAATTATTAGAAAAGGAGGATTAGGATTGCCTATAGTTTTTGCAATGGTAATTTTTATTTCCTTTCATTTTATTAATTCATTTACGCGCAGGATGGCATCTGAAGGGGAAATTTCGCCATTTTTTGGTAATTGGACTTCTACATTAGTGCTTTTACCATTAGCAATTTATTTGACAAAAGTAGCGGTAGAAGATAATGGCGGGATTAATTTTGATTGGCTTACAGAACCTTTCAGAATTTTATATGCAAAAATTTCAAAATTAAATAAAGAAGAATAAAGATGGATTTGAGTACCATTAAACTTAATACAATTGAAGAAGCAATTGAAGATATAAGACAAGGAAAAGTAATCATTGTTGTAGATGATGAAGATCGTGAAAATGAAGGCGATTTTCTTGCAGCCGCTGAAAAAATCACCCCAGAAATGGTAAATTTTATGGCTACTCACGGTCGTGGTCTTATTTGCGCACCACTCACAGAAAGTCGTTGTAGGGAGTTAGGACTTAATGCAATGGTTACGAACAATACAGATCATATGGAGACAGCCTTTACTGTTTCTGTAGATTTAAAAGGACACGGAGTAACCACTGGTATTTCGGCTGCAGATAGAGCAAAAACCATTCAAGCATTAGTCGATCCAAACACAAAACCATTCGATTTAGCTCGTCCCGGACATATTTTTCCATTAATTGCAAAAAAAGGCGGTGTTTTACGTCGAACAGGACATACGGAAGCAGCTATAGATTTTGCTAGATTAGCTGGATTTAAACCAGCGGGTGTTATCGTCGAAATTATGAACGAAGACGGAACAATGGCTCGTTTACCTCAATTAGTTGAAGTTGCTAAAAAGTTTGACCTAAAATTGGTTTCAATTGAAGCTCTTGTTGCTTATAGGATGCAACATGATAGTTTAATTGTGAAGAAAGAAGATTTTGAACTTCAAACACGATTTGGAGCTTTTAGATTTAGAGCTTACGAGCAAATTACCAACAAACAAATACATATTGCATTAACAAAAGGTACTTGGAATTTAGGCGATTCTGTTTTGACTCGTATTCATTCTTCTCAGGTTAATAATGATTTGCTAGGGACACTTACAAATAATGTGGATAAGCAATTAGATGATATGTTCAAGCTAATCAATGAGCAAGGTCAAGGAGCAGTAATATTTGTCAACCAAGATATGCAATCAGTAAGTTTGCTAAATCGTATTACTGAATTAAAAGCTTTACAACAGCAAGGTGAAATGAAAGCACCAAAAATTGTTATCGATAGTAAAGATTTTGGAATTGGGGCACAGATTTTACACGATTTAGATATATCTAAAATCCGATTAATATCAAATACTGAAGTTGGAAAACGTGTTGGTATGATAGGTTATGGGCTTGAAATTGTCGAATATGTAAGTTATTAGAAAAAAAATATTTATTTCTAATTTCAACGGAATGAATAAGTTAAAAATAAATTGAAAATAAATTTTATTTTTTCTTTAAAAAACGCTTGCAGAAACAAAAAACAGTGCTATATTTGCACTCGCAATACGGAAGTAAAGCGATACATACTGGAGAAATGGCAGAGTGGTCGAATGCGGCAGTCTTGAAAACTGTTGACTGTAACAGGTCCGGGGGTTCGAATCCCTCTTTCTCCGCAGAGCACGGCTCAAATTAAACCTTCATCATTGATGAAGGTTTTTTTTTGCAATCTTGTAATCAATTTTATCCAAGAAAAATGTCTTTTTATCCAACCAACTGATTGGTTTGATTTTTTAAATTTGTTTACTAAATTGTAGTTATGTCTAAAATAGAACCAGCAATTCCTGTAAACAGTTTAAATCAGTTTTGTAAAGAAAATACGATAGATTATTTTAAAGTATCGAGTTTCGATATTGAAAGCTGCACAATCAATGAGTTTCAAGAAAATCATAGACATAATCATTACGAAATTATTTGGTTAAAAAAAGGTAAAGGAATTCATTTTATTGATGGTCAAAAATTCGATTATAGTGGATCGGTACTTTTTCTTTTATCTCCTGGTCAAGTTCATAAGATTGAGCAAGAAGAAAAAGGGGAGGGTTTTGTGATTAAATTCTTACCTGAATTATTCCAAAATCAAAAAGAAATCGATGAATATCTTGTAGATAACTTATTATTTGATGCTATAGATGCTTTCCCCGTAATTCCATTAACAGCATCTCAATATAAAGTGTTTGAAGATTTATTTTACCAAATTACAGTCGAATTCAACACCTCCGAAATAGGACAACAACAAATTCTTTCTTCTTTCTTGAAAATATTAATTACAAATATCACCAGATTAAAGCATTTGCAAAATACTTATAACTTCACACCAGATATTGGGTTTGAATTATTTCGAAAATATAAGATAGCTATAGAGAAAAATTTTAAATCCTTACATAGTGTTAATGAATATGCAGCAATATTGAAAACCAACACACGTCATTTGAACACCATTGCAAAAAAATATTCAAACAAAACGGCTGGTCAAATTATATCTGATAGAATTATTCTAGAAGCTAAACGATATTTGTATCACAATACGTTAAGTATAAAAGAAATTGCTTTTGAATTAGGTTACGATGACCCAGCTTATTTTACACGTTTTTTTAAAAATAATTTGGGAATTTCACCACAACAGTATAAAGATTC
Organism: Limnohabitans sp.; assembly: GCA_030053945.1. Taxonomy (GTDB): domain Bacteria; phylum Bacteroidota; class Bacteroidia; order Flavobacteriales; family Flavobacteriaceae; genus Flavobacterium. Next base: position 25,512 of record JASGCW010000029.1, on the reverse strand, counting down.
ACTTTCTAAATAAGATATCAATACAAATACTATAATGAAAATCGAAAATCCAGCTTTTAATTATGATAAATTTGGTGGTAAATATGCTAATCATAGACAAACAGATGAACGAATCGCGGATTATGTTTACAAATAATTAGCCAATGCTAAAACTATTCTTAATGTAGGTGCAGGAGCAGGCTCTTATGAACCTATTGATAAATATGTCGTTGCTGTTGAACCCTCAGCGGTTATGCGCCAACAACGGATAAATAACAATAAAGTTCCAGCCATTAATGCAAAAGCAGATGCACTTCCATTTGACAATCAATCTTTCGATGCTACGATGGCAATGGTAACTATACATCATTGGCCTGATATTGATAAAGGATTAAAAGAACTACGTCGAGTTACCAAAAATAAAGTGATTATAATGACTTTTGATCCTGAGCATTTGAACGATTTTTGGAATGCCGAATATTTTCCAGAAGTTATCGAAGTAGAAAAAACAAGATATCCTACTATAGATTTTATTACAAATAGTTTAGGAGGAAATTGCGAAGTGATTCCCATTCCTATTCCTTTAGACTGTAAAGATGGTTTTCAAGAAGCTTTTTATGGAAGACCTGAAGCATTTTTAGAAAAACAAGTAAGATTATCACAATCGGCTTGGGGATTTATTTCAGATGAGAAACAAGAGGAGATTGTTAATCGGTTAAAAGTAGATTTAGAAAATGGATCTTGGGATAAAAAATACGGTCACTTTAGAACACAAGAGTTTTTTACTTGTGCTTTAAGATTAGTGGTATCAACACCAAGTAAATAATAAAATTCATCAAAATGAAAATTACAATTTTAGATGATTATCAAAACATCATTCAAAAATTAGACTGTTTCAATCTCTTAGAAGGACAAGAAGTACAAATTTTGCATACTTCCGAAAAAGATACTGACCAACTTTCGAAGTTATTACAAGATACTGAAATACTGGTTCTAACTCGTGAAAGAACAGAAATTTCTGAATCACTTTTAAGTAAGTTGCCAAAACTAAAATTAATCAGTCAAACAGGAAAGATTTCAAATCATTTAAATCTTGCCGTATGCACTAAATATAAAGTAGCTGTTGCCGAAGGTGTAGGTTCTCCTATTGCTCCTGCCGAGTTAACTTGGGCATTAATTATGAATACTGTCAGACAAATTCCTGAGGCAATTGAAGGAATGAAACAAGGAAAATGGCAGATAAATATAGGTTCGTCTATCTACAGTAAAACGCTCGGTATATGGGGATACGGAAAAATAGGTCAACGTATTGCCCAATATGCTAAAACATTTGGTGCAAAAGTAGTTATTTGGGGTAGTGAAGCTTCCAGAAATAAAGCTCTCGAAGATGGATTTGAAGCAGCTATTTCTAAAGAAGCCTTTTTTAAAGAGGCAAATATTATAACGCTTCACCTTCGATTGAATGAGCAGACATATGGTATCGTGAAAGCAACAGATTTGTATCTTTTGAAAGAAAATGCTTGTTTTATAAATACCGCTAGAGCTGAATTAGTAGAAAAAAATGCCCTTGAAAATGTATTAAAAAGCGGTAAAAAGTTCTATGTTGGACTAGATGTATATGAAACAGAACCTATTTATGATAAAGATTTCGAATTTCTAAAATTCAATAACGTAATTTGTACTCCACATTTGGGTTATGTTGAAAAAAATGGATATGAATTATATTTTAGCAAAGCATTCGAAAATGTGATCAATTACATTAATGGAAAACCCTCTAATATAGCAAACCCAGAGATACTCTAAATAATTAAATTTTACTAAGTCCAAACGATAGCTTCTTTATTACACCTGACAGGTTTTAAAACCTGTCAGGTGTAATGCGTAAAAATATTGACCAAATAACTTTTTCTTCCCTAATATTTTCTATAAAACCTCTGTGGCATAATGCCTAAATGTACAAGCGAAATGCCTTTTTTGCTATTCCCTGCCTTGTGTTATTCCTTGAACTTTGTCCTATAATTATAACACAATTTAATATGCCTTATGTCAATATTCAAGTAACTGATGAAGGAGTTACAAAGCAACAAAAACAAACAATTATAAACGGAGTGACACAACTGCTTTATGATGTCCTTCAAAAAGATCCTAACCTAACACACGTTGTCATTCAAGAAATAGGATTAGATAACTGGGGATGGAAAGGAGAACAAGTTTCAGAAATACGTAAAAGTCAATAGTCAAATAAATTTTAAAATGAGTAAAACAATAATTGTTACCGGGGCTTCTTCTGGTATAGGAAAGGCTATTGCCAAATTATTTATTGAAAAAGGATTCAATGTAGTAATGAATGCTTCAAACGAAGAAAATTTAAACCAAGCTTTTCAAGAATTAGGATCGCCAGTAAATGCTATCATTGTTTCAGGTGATATTTCAAAAAAAGAAGTTGGTCAAAAATTAGCTACTTCTGCTATACAAAAATTTGGTTCTGTAGATGTTCTAATTAACAACGCAGGCGTTTTTGCTCCAAAGCCATTCTTAGACGTTCAAGAAACCGATTTAGATCGTTTTTACAGCATTAATTTGAAAGGAACTTATTTTGCCACACAAGCCGTAATTCCTACTATGTTAGCAAACAACGGAGGGTCAATCATCAATATAGGAACCGTTTTAGTAGATCACGCCATTGCAGGATTCCCAGCATCAGCACCAGTAATCAGCAAAGGTGGGGTTCACGCTTTAACCAAACAATTAGCTGCTGAATTTGGTAGGAACAACATCAAGGTGAATACTATCGCGCCTGGTATCATCCGTAGCCCATTGCAAGGTAAAATAGGAGTCGAAAATGCCGACGGATTGGCTGGTTTGCATTTGCTAAATCGAATTGGAGAAACTTCAGATATTGCCGAAATGGCATTTCAACTAGCGACAAGTAATTTTATTACTGGTGAAATAATTAATGTAGATGGCGGACACGTAGCTGGACATTTATTTGGTTAATCCATAGTACAATCATTTATAAACAATTTTAATTTTTAAACATAAAACATTCAAAATGAAAACATTTTTTAAATCATTTATACTTTTATTTCTAATATTTATAAACATTGGTACTGCCCAAAATAAAAAGACAAAAGTTCTTTTTGTACTTACCTCACATAACAAATTAGGTAATACAGGTAAAACGACTGGTTCTTGGATTGAAGAATTTGCGACTCCTTATTACTATTTTTTAGATAAAGGTATTGAAGTTGTTATTGCCACTCCTTATGGAGGACAAGCACCAATAGATCCAAAAAGCACCGATCCTTCTTTTCAAACGGATGCAACCAAACGATTTTATGCAGACAAGAAAGCCCAATTAGCATTAAGTAAAACGGTAAGGTTAGCAACAGTAAATCACAAGTTATTTAAAGCGGTGTTTTATCCTGGTGGTCACGGTCCTATGTGGGATTTAGCTAATGATAAAAACTCAATTGCTACCATTCAATCATTCTATAATGCTAATAAACCTGTTGCTTTTGTTTGTCACGGTTCGGCAGCTTTAGTAAATGTAAAAGATAAATCAGGGAAATATTTAATCGATGGAAAAAAAGTAACAAGCTTCTGTAATTCTGAAGAAGATGCAGTGCAGTTAACAAAAGTTGTTCCTTTTTCATTAGAAAATAAATTAAAAGAACGTGGAGCAAATTATATGAAGGGGAACGATTGGTCTTCTTTTGTGATAGAAGATGGACTTTTAATTTCAGGTCAGAATCCACAATCATCAGAAGAAGTTGCTTCTAAATTATATTCTAAAATCAAATAATATGTTTACAGAAGAATCTTTAGCAATTCAACAAACAATTCAAAATTATTTTGTAGGAGTGTATAATGGAGACCTTTCGTTGTTAACACAGGCTTTTCATTCAGATTGCAAATTAATAGGTGATATAAATGGAAGCCCGTATTACAAAAATTTTCAAGAATACCTTGAGGGGGTTAAAAACAGAAAATCTCCTAAAGAATCAGGTGAAAGTTTTAGAATGAAAATTATTAGTCTTGAAATTTTAGGAAACAATGCTATTGTAAAGGCACAGCTCCCAATGCTTGGTTTTAATTATTATGATTTTTTATCGATAGCTAAAATGGACTCTAAATGGGTTATTGTAAACAAACTCTTTACAAATGTCCTTTAAAAATAAGAGCATTACTGATTTTAAATCGGTAATGCTTTTTAATCAAGTATAGGTCAAAAAGTACATTTCAAATGCTTTTTTGTCCAACATTCATTCAGCATATATCTTATATTTTTGAAAAATGAAAACAGCTGTTTCACAATTATTAAATATACAATATCCAATTCTTCAAGGACCAATGGGAGGAGGTTTATCTACCCCAAAATTAGTTTCTGAAGTTTCTAACTTGGGAGGATTAGGCGGATATGGAGCTTATCAGTTATACCCTCACGAAATCAAAGACATTGTAAGCCAAATAAGATCAAAAACTGCTAAACCATTTAATATTAATTTGTGGGTTAAAGATGTAGATGACAATATGAACTTTACCGATGAAGAGTTCCAAAATTTGGTATCGCATTTTAAACCTTATTTAGATGAATTAGGTTTGAGTATTCCAGAAAAACCGAAATCGATCAAAAGTAAATTTGAAAGTCAGGTCGAAGTTTTATTACAGGAGAATGTACCTGTTTTTAGTTTTGTATTTGGTATTCCTGATTATGCTATTTTGAAGGAATTTAAAAACAAAAACGCAGTTACTATTGGAGCAGCAACCACTTTGGAAGAAGCTTTAGCTTTAGAAGATGCGCAAGTTGATATTATTGTTGCTTCAGGATTTGAAGCAGGCGGTCACCGACCTTCATTTTTAAAATCTCCCGAAGATTCATTAACAGGTATATTTACTTTAGTACAACAAATTGTGAATAAAGTTAAAACACCTGTTGTAGGAGCAGGAGGTATAGTAAATAAAAAAGGAGTTGATGCGCTAATGAAACTAGGAGCATCTGGAGTTCAAATAGGAACTGCATTTTTAGCTTGTGAAGAATCAGGTGCAAGTGAAGAATACAGAAACATCTTATTTTCTGAAAGAGCTGAGAAGACAACTTTGACTAAAGTATTTACAGGTAGATTAGCAAGGGGGATTTCAGGAGAGATTTCCGAAAATTTGGACACAATAAAAACCTTACCTTTTCCATTGCAAACTCATTTTATGTCAATAATTAGAGAGGAAGCTATAAGGCAAAATAAACCTGAATTACTGACTTTTTGGGCAGGGCAAAGTGTTACGGAAATAAAATATAGAAATGCCAAAGAAGTGTTTCAATCATTAATAGAATAAAGTATATTTTTTCTAATCATTTTGCACATATTTCAATCTTAGATTTTAGAAATTAATACAATCTATATTATCCTTTAAAAATGAATTATAAGAAATCGGAAGTCAGTAAGTTGCATACACACATTTTACAAAAAATAATAAAAAGGGATTTAGAAAAATTAAAAGCAGAGATTTCAGCATATTCTACGGAAGAAAATCTTTGGAAAATAGATAAAAATATTTCTAATTCTGCTGGTAATTTGTGTTTGCATCTTATTGGAAACCTAAATACCTATTTAGGAATAGCTTTAAGAAAATCGGGTTATGTTAGAAATAGAGAACTTGAATTTTTAGATAAAAACATACCTAAACAGGTTTTATTAAATAAAATCGAAACCACAATAGCGATGGTCAATGTAACATTTGCAGGATTAACTGATGATGACTTGATATTAGAATACCCAATGGAAGTTTCTGTAGGAAAAACGACGATTGGGTATTATTTAACTCATATAACTGTTCATTTGGGATATCATCTTGGACAAATAAATTATCATAGACGATTACTTGATAAATAATAATTATGTACATACCAGATCATTTCAAATTAGGAGATAAATCAGAAATAATTTCTTTTATTAGAGAATATAGTTTTGCCACTATAATAAATGTAAAAGACAATTTCCCTTCTGCAACACATTTACCTTTTATAGTGAAAGAAGAAAATAACGAATTATATCTAATTTCCCATTTAGCGAAAGCAAATGATCAATGGAAAGAAATTGAAACTAATAAAACAGTAGTTATTTTTAGTGAACCACACGCTTATATTTCTCCTAAAAACTATGATTCAGAAAAAAATGTTCCTACTTGGAATTATGTTTCAATACATATTTATGGTGATGGAAAAATTATTACTTCAGATGAAGAAACTTCAGAAATTTTAAAAGAGACAATTTTAACTTACGAAAGTGATTTTCTAACACAATGGGATTCATTACCAGATACTTTCAAAAATAACCTAATAAAAGGCATCGTGGCTTTTAAAATAAAAGTGACCGATATTCAAGCCAAGAAAAAAGCCAGTCAGAATAGAAGTGAAACGGAAAAGAAAAGAATTTTTGATAGTCTGTCTAAATCTACAAATGAATTAGACCGAAAAATGGCTAGTTTTGTAAAAAAGTAAAAAAAAATCTATTATTCAAATTTTCTAGTAAAAACTATAATTTATACAAATGAGAAACCTACTATTTTTAATTATATTGATTCCATTTTCAACTTTTAGTCAAACTAATACAAATACATTAAGTCCTAAAAATAACCAGACAGAAAGTTCTTCTTCTCAAACTTCAACTTGGAATCAATTTCTAACAAAAAGATTAAACCTAGAAAATATAATTGAAAATGGAGTACCTGCTGGAAAGTATAAAGTTATTGTGAGTTTTATGGTTAATCAAGAAGGAAATATAACAAATATAACGCCTATCACACATTTTGGATACGGTATGGAAGAAGAAGTAATAAGAGTTTTAAAAAGTTCACCTCGTTGGAAATCCGAAAATGATAATAAAGTGCTTACCAAAATGATATTGCCCATAAATATGTTTATAGAAACAGACTCCGTTAATATAAAAGTTAAAGGAGAAGATTTTGTATTGTATCAAGGCATAGAAAATGAGATACAAATAGAAAATACATCTTTTAAAGATCAAGAAATTAAAGTTGAAATAGAAAATGGCTCTGTAAAAAAACAAAATAATAATTATATAGTAGATGTTAGTTCTGTACAAGAAAAAAGAGTATTAATGAAAATTTTCTTAAAAAATGGAGCATTGATTCAGCAGGTTAGTTTTGAAATTAAACCTAAAAGTGAAGCAAAGTTCTAAAACATATATTTGACGAATAAATAAAACATATGAAATCGCCACTAACAACAGGTTTGTTGCAAACAAACACCAATGAAGATAAGGCGATACCATATGACAAATAAAAACAAATAATTCTCTACATATGAATAAAGAAGTAAGCTTAATATTTCTTTTGTTGTTACTTATTTCTTGCAATCCTCATCAAGAAGTAGATAAAGAGGTTCAAACAATTGAAAAGTTTTTAAGAGCTTGGAAATTTATGTCTATTAAAGTTCCAGTAATAGATAATAAAATTGATGTTGATTATGTTTTTTTTAATGAAAAATATGTTTATTCTACATCAACTTTAACCATAAATAATGGAGAAGAAATTCAAATTGATTCAAGCTTTAAGAAATGGTATAAAAGAGAACATCATAATAAAATTATCTTGCCTGATGGTGAGCAATTTGTTCCTATGACTGCTCTTTTTACAGCTCCAAAATCAGTTAATAATAAATTACCCTTCTTTGTGATGCCTTTGCCTTCTTTTTTAGAAAAAGATGGATTGAAAAGTAAACATACATCTGTGGAGAATCTTGTAACTGCCATTTTTCTTCACGAATTCTCACATTCACAACAATTAGAAACGTTAGGCAAAAAAGTAAATGAATTTGAGAAGCAAAAAACTTTTGAAACAGAAATTTCAGACAATTTGATTCAGGATTTATATGAAAAAGATAAGGAATATAAAGAATTATTTGAGCAGGAAATCTTTTACTTGTATGGATCACTTGACAAAGTAAGTAACACTGAATTTCAAAATAATATAAAGTTAGGTAAAGAGATTTTCAAAAAGAGACAAGATTTATTAGCTGAAAAAAAACTAAAAGAAATAGATGCTGTTTTCTTAACAATGGAAGGTCTTGGACAATACTTGATGTATTTATGGCTAATAGATACTAAAGGAGCAGGGTTAGAAAATACAAAAGCAATTGAAGAAGTAAGAAGAAGCAAAACAAAATGGTCACAGGAGGAAGGATTTGTTTTCTTTTTAATTAATCAAAGATTGCACAATAACAAAGAGTGGTTGAAATCACTAAATACTATATTCGAGTAATTTTTTTCATAAAACTTAATTTAAGTCAAAGTATATTTTGTCATATCTTTGTTAGATTAAAGTCTTTATTTTTCTGAAAGTTCTTATGAAAAACTTTTTTATTTATAGTATTAATTATTCTTTCAGCTACTTATTTTTTAAAAGTAATTCTCTTGGATAACTATTTTTTTTATTTCTTAAAAAAGTTTCGTCAGTTAAAGTAGTGAGGAAATTAATAAGATCTCTCTTATTTTGTTCAGTTAAAACTATTTTGTTTTTTAATTCCTTAGAGAGTGTTTTAGAATGATATACATTTTCAGTATAATGAAACAAAACCATTTGGAGATTTGGATATCTTCCATCGTGCATATAAGGATAAGTAACTTCAACATTTCTTAAACTAGGTACTTTAAATAAATAATTATCTTTTTTGTGTTGAGTAATTTTTCCTCTCCCTAAATCATTCAAAAGACTATCAGGTTTGAGTCCATTATTAGCAAATTCATTATTGGTAAATAAAGGTTCCTTATGACATATAGCACAATTATTTTTAAATAATTCATAACCTCTTTGTTCGCTTTCTGTAAATTTTACACCATTCTCTTTTCGCATCACTTTGTCATATTTTGAATCTGCCGAAATTAATGTAGCCATAAACTGACCGATTGCTTTTAGTGTTTTTGCGCCAGTAACTACACTATCGTTGTATGCTTTATAAAATAATTGAGGATATATCTTAGACTTTTGTAATTTGATAATCACATTTTCAATTTTTTCATCCATTTCAATTTTATTTGAAATAGGAGCTAAGGCTTGTGCATCTAAATGATGAACAGCTCCATCTAGCATAAAATTTTTATGCCAAGCTAAATTGAATAAACCTGGTGCATTTCGTGTGCCTATACTATCATAGATTCCGTGACTTAATCTATGGTCACTATGAGCAAAAGCATTATGTTGACTATGACAACTATTACAAGAAATAGTGTTGTTCTTAGATAAAATTGGGTCATAAAATAAAGCTTTCCCTAAATTAACTTTATCTTGTGTAATCGGATTTTGACTAATGTCATAAACTGGTTTTGGAAAACCAACAGGAATATAAAAAAGGGAATCATCAATCGAATCAGATTCAAAAGAACAAAAAAGTAATGCGCTAAAAATACTAACACTAATTCTGCGGTACATACTCCATATTTTTAGTAATTAATTGAATTAACTCAACCGATTTTTTACTTGGTGACATAATAGTAGGTGTGGTTTTAAAATCAATTTCGTTAATGAGTTTTTGTAAATTCAAATGTATTGTATGTTGATTACTATTAGGAGAAACTCTAAAAATAACAGTTTTGTTTGCAATATTTGGGGCTAAAAATCCACCCAAATGAAACTGGAAGGATTTATCTTTGCTTGGACTTTTTTCTGATTTACCTTCTAATTTAAAATTGATATACCCTGTATTCCAAGTCCAGTACATATCTTTTACAGGATCTAAATCGCCTTCACCTATGCCGTTATCATTGGTTTTTTCGTCAATACCAATCATCAATTGAATACTATTGTAAACCAAATTTTCGGGTAGATTAATTAGCCTTTTAAGAGAAGAAGGAGAACTATAATCAATTAAATAAAAACTGTTAGGAATGTTGTAAATAATCTCTCCATCTTTCATAAAAGAAATATTAGAGATGTAATATTTCAGTGTATGAATACTAATTTGATTTTGAGTGTAATTCTTGTTTAACTCTAAATTTGAATTTTCAAAAGTAGCGGTGAATAAAATTGCTACTTGCTTTTCTTGTGAAAAAGAAAAGTAAAACGCAAAGAGAAGTAGTAAAAATATTTTTTTATGCATTAAGCTTTGTTTTACTCATTAGACGACAATACCAGAAAAAACTTGTATTTTTTTAGAAAAAGATACGAAAGTTTAAAAGAAAATTTACATCTAAATTAAACACAAAGTAATTATTCAGCTAGTTAGATAAAAATAAAATAGCAAAATACAAATAGCAAAGCACACCCGAGGCAAAGCCGAATTGAGCGAAAATAAATCTCAATATTTAAATGATTCAAAATTCTGAAACTCCAAATTTTAATATTTTTTGAATTTTTTGATTTATTCTTTTGAATTTATTTGCTTTTTAGATATTGTTATTTGATGTTTATGTCTTTTTAAGTTATTCAAGTCAATAAAGAAATATCTGAATAGTTACAAAGTTATAAGCAAGAATAAAAAAATAATTACAATCGGTAACCTCAATCAATTAAACAACGTCTTATTATAGTAATAAGGCTTTTTTTTTGCCTTAAACCTCAATAAATTTCCCATTTAATTTGTTTTTTTATAAAAAATAGTACTTTGTATTGCATAGTATTATTTTTTGTTTTATATTTGCTCCATCATCAATCATAATCATCAATCACAATGAAAAGAAAATCATTTTTGATTTGTGCGTTAGCTTTTATGGCTAACGCACAGATTCAAGCGCAAACTTCAGCGCCAGTAGCCTTATCAGTAGTTAATAATGTTACAGAATCTGGAACTATCTCAGGGAAAATAATTGACAAAAAAAGCAACGAACCCTTACCTTACGTGTCTATAACGATAAAAGATCAAGGTAAAGTAATTTCAGGAGCCATAACAAAGGAAAATGGTGAATTTTTAGTTTCAAATTTGCCGCTTAAGCAGTTAATTTTAGAGGTGCAATTTATGGGCTACAAAAAATTCGAAACTGCTATTACATTAACTAAAGAAGAAAAAACGATAAGTCTTAAAAGTATAATATTAGAGGACGAATCAAAAGTACTTAATGAAGTTGTAGTAGTAAAAGAAAAAACTACTATCGAGCAAAAAATTGACCGAAAAATTGTTACTATAGGCAAGGATTTGCAGTCGGCAGGAGCCACCGCTGCTGATATTATGAGTAATATTCCAACAGTTAGTGTAGATTTACAAAATAATACAGTGAGTTTACGAGGTAATGAAAACGTTAGGATTTTTATTGACGGAAAACCTTCAAATCTAACTCCTATTCAAGTGCTTCAACAAATTCCTTCGGCATCTATAAAACAAGTAGAACTCATTACTAATCCATCAGCAAAATACAATCCAGAAGGAATGAGCGGTATTATAAATATAGTATTGCATAAAAATGCTAATGTTGGATTTAACGGAAACCTATCAACAGGTTTAGTTTTTGGAAAAACACCTAAGTTTAATGGCTCTTTAGATTTAAATTATAGGGTTAATAAGTTTAATTTCTATTCTACCTATTCTTTAAACCACGGACAATATTTTAACAATGGTATAGTACATTGGAACAACTATAATAGTTCAAATGACTACGATCTTACTTTTGATATGATCGAGTTTACTAAAGAGCATTTTGCTAAAATAGGCACAGATTTTTATATTAACGATAAAAATACCCTATCATTTTATACCCTTCAAACATTAGGTAATTCATCAAATAGATTTACAAATGGATTAGATCATATAGATAATACATTAGATAGAGTTCAAGCTCAAGTAGCAACAGGTAACGATAGAAACCAAACATACAATTTAGCATTCAAACACAAATTTGATAAAGAAGAAAAAACCTTGGATGTTGAGTTAAATTATAATCTAACAGATATACCAGAACATAGTATTTTCAGAGATCAAAATTCAGTTTTTTTACGTAAAAACGATGTTCAAAAGGATGGTAAAAACTTTATCGGAAATATAGACTTTGTTTCGCCTATAGGAGAAAATTCCAAAATAGAATTAGGTTTAGAAACTAGAGTAGATGGTACTACAAATAAGTTTAGTCTAAATGATGTAGCCGATTCAAAATTCGAATTTAACCGTGATATACATTCAGCTTATAGTAATTATAGCAGTCAAAAAGGAAAATGGAACTACCAGTTAGGGATACGTTTAGAGAGTTATAATGTAAGAGGCGATTTCAAAAAAACAGGATTTAATGATGAAACTTTTAAAGATTACATCTTTACAGCTTATCCATCAGCATTTTTAACCTATTCTCCTTCAGAAAAAAATTCGTTCAATTTCAACTATTCAAGAAGAGTAGATCGTCCTAATATGGAACAAGTAAATAAAATTAGACAATGGACAGGATTAACAGTTGAGCAAATAGGGAATACTGAATTGAAACCTCAGTTTACTAATTCAATAGAACTTAACTACACTAGAAAGGCAAAAATAGGCTCTATTACTTCGGGTGCATTTGTAAGATTTATTAAAGATGAAATAAACCAAATGCTAACCACAAATCCATATGATTCTTCAAAACAATTAATGACATTTATAAATTATAGTCATAATACAGAATACGGAGTAGAGGTTTCAGGAAATTTAGATTTCAAAAAATGGTGGAGTGCTAATTTTGGTGTAGAAAATTATTTTACAAGTCTGACAGGGGTAATCGAAAAAAGAGACGGGAACTTGTATCAAGAAAGAATAAATGCAAGTTTGTTTAGTTCAAGAATGAACCACACTTTCAAACTAACAAAAGATCTCAGACTTATTTGGTTTACTATGTATAGAGGAGGAAGAAACGGATTACAGTTTTCAAATAAAGAAATGTGGAAAACAGATTTAGGGGCAAGAATAAATTTATTAAAAGGGAAAGGTTCTTTAACTGTTCGTTATAACGATATTTTCAAAACAATGAAATCATATTTCTATTCGACAGAACCAGCAGATATAAGCGGAAACTTTCAATGGGAAAGTCAAACGTTCAATGTTAATTTTAGTTACCGTTTTGGAAGTGGAAAAAACAAAGCATTAGACAGAAAAGATAGAGATAAAAACGAATCTCAAGGCGGAGGTATGTTTTAAATCTAGATTACACATTTAACTTTGTGAAGAAGCCGAAACAGCGAAGAAGATAAAAATTTCCGTGCTTTTTTATTTCCTAAGTCATTTTATGTATTAAAAAGAAAACTCAGTATTCTAACAAGGAAGCTGAGTTTTTTATTTGTGTTAGGGGAGAGGTAGTTCTTGAAAACTTAAAGGTGTTTTCTTTTGCTAACAAACTATAAAATATACCCCAATATAACAACAGGAGTGGTGAATGTAGATTTTGAATACACCTCAAACGCAGCCTTAGAAGTTTATGACATAAATGGAAAATTGTTAATCAACAAAAAAATGATTGATACAAGAAATCAAGTAGATATTTCTAATTTACCATCTGCAATGTATCTCTTTAAGTTAGTATCTGAGAGGGGAGAGGTTGTTGAAAAAATAGTGAAGCAATAAAGTAATTTTTGATAATACTAAATTAGATTTAGGGAGTTTAGAAACTTATTTAATAAATGTTTTTAAAGAAGATGGTGCTTTTTAAAACAATAAAATTATCAGAAAAAATGCCATCAATTAAGTTAAGTTGAAAAAGAGGCTGAGCATTTTGCGCAGCCTTTTTATTTACTAAAATATTTGGACACCTATTGGAGATAGTTTTCATATGAGTGATTCTCAGAAACTGGTTCGACTTTTAAGACACCCTCTCATAGATTGTTTTGTAATTACTCGTAATTTTTATGGATAAAATCTACGTTTTGTTGCTCGGTTTTAGAAAGCAAACCAGAAACATCTGAGTACATAGCTCTGTACCACGGTTGTGCATTAAAGTGATTTGCTAATTCTTTATTTTTGAAAATATATCCGTGACGTGCAAATATTTCGTTTTTTAGAATGCGAATTTCTCTCATAGATAAATTTTGCAAATCACTATGGTCTAATAAACGGGTTGTACCTTGTGGATAATCACCTTCTCCATCTGCATAAAATTCTTCTTGAACTGGTGCTGCTGGTTCTGGTGTTGCGGCCGACTCATTATTGTAGGCATTTGAAGCATTTTCTTGTTCTAAGATTTCTTTTTCTTTTTTTAGAACTTCGTTCTCTCGTTGTAATAGCTCTTTTTCTTTGTCTTCATTTTTGCAAGAAAACAAACTCACTAATACAATTGCAATAAGTACTTTTTTCATTGTTTATGTAATTTAATTGTTTTTTATCCTCCTATCGAAATTTCCAATAATACTCGCCATAGTCTTTATCTGCTTTATCGTACAGCTTCATAAAATCTGGTAATCCGTAATAATTTTTCTCTTTCATCTCAGTTTTGAATTTATGACCAAAATCGTAAGTAAATATACAGATGATAAAATAATTGTTGTTGTAATTATCATATTCAAACTCGGGTTTAAAACGATATAGTTCGCCAAAATAAGATAAACGTGCTATAAGCTCTGTTCTTTCTTTGAAGTGTAAACCTGTACATTCATTCTTTAAATCAGTAAGTTTGACAAGATATTTTTGTAGTTGTTCTAAAACTATTTTGTTTTTTGGAGTGATATACTTTTTTAAAGCAGAAAATACCGCAGTGTTTAATTGAGTTGTGCCATCACATTTTGGATTATAAAATAATTTATCAAGTTCTGATGTATCATTAAAATTTATTTTTTCAACTACCCATTCTAATAACTCTGCATCGTCTGTATAGCCAAAAGTAGTAACCAAACTTCGCATAAAATACTCGTCGTTTACAATTAGCCACCTAAAATGTGCCCTGCTGTTATTGAATAAATACATATTGCGAGCTACTAGGGTTTGAATGTTTTTTTTGCGGATTTCTTTTAAGTTGGGAATGTCTTTCCAATGTGGGATTTCTAAATTTGTATTTTCAACTTCATCCTTTATAAATATTTTTTCAACTTCATATTTATTGAGTTGTGGTTTGTTTTTTTGATAATCATATATTTCAGGAATTTCATAAAAATCAGTGATAAAATTGTTTTCTTTTATTATAAAAAAACCATTTACATCTGCTTTGTCATTAGGACTATAAATATTGTCTCTTTGACATTTTTCTATAAGATTTACATATAGATACTTAGTTTCAGAAGTTGGTAATATAATTCGATTAAAAATAGACTTAACCTTTTTATTAAAAATTTCCTTCGTCTGAAATTTGAAACCATTAATTGTTAATTCATTTTTTAAAATAGGTATTATTGCTTCTAATTCTTTTTTACCACTATTATAGTTATTGTATTCTGTGGGTCTCTTGCCTCTTTTTAATTGTTCTATTAGTATATTTTCCAAAATTTCATTTTTTTTGTGATTATCACCTTGAGCTTTACAATTTATTATCATTAATAAAAAATAAAACAACATAAATATTCTGTTTATCATAAGTTATTTTTATTGTGAGTTTTCTCCATTATTACTTGAAACAATATTCATTTTTACAGCAACTAAATTAGCTTCTTCAATGCTATCATAAACGTCTAAATTAGTTAATTTATCGTTTTCCTTTACATTGTAGTTTTTTGGTTTATAAAACCCTCTAAATTTTTTATAAACTGAAGCGTATGAATGAAAAACAGCACCGCTACAATCATATTTTGAAACCTTTAACTTATCACCTTGATTACCACCTAGAACACAATGTGTGCCATTTTTTAATTTACCAAAAACAAATGTTGCGTGACCTTTACTTCCTGGTAAGCTTTTACCGCTTGAATCACAATCGGTAAAAACAGCAATTGCACCATAAAATTCATCACACTTTTCTACCTTATCACTCCATAAAAAACTTTGAGATCCTGCAGATTTAAAAATTTCAAAACCAGAATTTAAGATGCACCAATTTACAAATGATGCGCACCAAGGTGTCTTGTAACCACCGTTATTACCTCCACCATCTTTGTGATATTCACGAATTCTTTGATCTATATTTTCTTCATTTTTACCGCCATAATTTTTCGCTTCTCTCAAAGCCACATCCATCCACGGAGCTCTACCGCTTAACTCAGGCAAATCACTATCACAAACCGTTTTGTCAAATTTAAACCATTGTTTAAGTTTTAGGTAGTTATCAAAACGTCTTTGAAAATGCAATGAAGTGGGCTCTTCGTTTGTTTGATCAGGGAAATATCCTTGCATCATTCTGGCAATGAGTAGCAAATACATTCTTTCATTTTCTTTCATACCTAATGCAATTTCATTAAGGTATTTGTTTTCTCCTAGTGGCATATTTTCGCGTCGCCATTTGAGAGCTTTCATTTTTGCCTCATAATCAGCTTGCGATTTGTCTCTACTGTCAAGTCCTCTTTGTTGCCAAGACAATGATTTTATTCCTTTGCTCCATATCCAACCACCACTATCCACAGCCAAATATAATTTTTCTGCCACAAGTTCTGGTTAAGCTAAAAAGTTACTGTACAACAGTATGAATTTATCTTCTGTAGATAAAATGCGGAAGAATTTTAGTCTAAATAGAGTTGTTAATTATATTTATACCAAATTTTAGATGAGTTGAAAAAAAATTAATGTTTATAATCTTTGGGATTTGGAGCAGGTGAACCTGGTCCACAAGTACCATCATATTCACAATTTTCAACATACACTTTGTCATATTCAGCTCGTTCCCACCATTCTTTAAATTTAGGTAAGTTAAAATAATTGTTTTGTTCTAAAATTTTGCGATAATTCTTTGCATCTAAAAAATATCTTGAACGCCCCATTATTCTAAAATCACTTTTATATTGACTATCATATTTATATTGTTCAGCAAAGTATACTATGTTTGAAATAATCTTAATTCTATCATTATTTGAAATATCAATTTTATTGGTAAAATCGGATATGTATTCAATATACTTTTTTATGTCTTCAATATATTTTTTGTAATTTTTTTTTGTAATTTTTTTTTGTAATAATTTAAAATAACTTGAATGAATTTTTATTTTACCGTCACATTGTTTTGTCCAAAATAACCCTCCATAATTTTGAATATTATCTTGTTTACTGTTAAATTTTTCCTCAACCCATTCTAGTAATTCAATATCTTCAAAATAACCGAATTTATAAATTAAATTTTTCATGAAATTCTCATCATTAATAATTAACCACCGAAAATGTGCACGACTATTTTTAAATAGATACATATTTCTTGCAACTAATAACTGAATATTTTTTTTTCTCTCATCTGCGAGGTTTAAATTATCCATCCATAAAGTTCTAGTAATTATTACTCCATTTGAATTTTTGTACTTTCTTTCATATTTTTTTTCTTCATTAGCTAAATCTTTGTATTCTTTTACGTAATCAATAATTTGAGGAATTGTCAAACCTTCAGTAATAAACTTTTGATTTTTGAAAATAAAAACACCATATTTATTTTCTGTGTATTTGGGATAATATTCCACTTTGTTATTGCATTTGTCAAAAAAATCAACATATGTAATATCGGATTTGGGGTCAATAGTCTTGTCGAAAATTGTTTTGATTCTTGATTCAAAATCAGAAATGTCGTCCGAATTGTAACCATTACTAATTAACTGATTTTTTAAAAGAGGAATTGTGACTGTTAAATCATTTAAACTATATTCATAGTTTATATAACCAGTTTCATTTTTTTCTGCTAGATAACCAGCAAGTAATTGTTTTTTTAAAATTGATTGAATTGAAATACTCATATTGTTATTTTTTATAACTCTAATAACTGGCTTTTCTCCTGTGCTATATGGTAATTTATCTTTAATTAATTCTTCGTCTAAAGATATTTTTGCATTATTTGAATCTATTTTATATTTGGTCCATGTTTTTATTTTTGTGCCTTCATCATCAACAAAAAAGTTTAATAGCCAAAAATTAAATTCATTGTTGATGTAAAAGTAAATATTGTTTACTGCATACTCTCCACTTTTTTCTTTATAAAATAATATTGAATTTTGAGGCTTATCATTAAGATATGTTATCAAACTTGATGAGTAGTCTAATTCGTTTTTGTTGTTCGCTTTCAATATTATTTTTACGCTACCTTTTTCGAATAGAATAGTGTCTTTTAAAATGGAATGGCGATATTTAAACTTTATTTTTTTTAAAACACAATTAGGATTATAATCTTTCAAACACGATTTTTCAATACTGTTCACAAAATTATACTGACTTATTAATTCATCACCAAATTCTATTTTATTGTTTTTATTGACCATTGGATAAACAATGGTTGTGAGAAATGAAGTAAAAAATACGTAAATTATTTTTATTGATTTCATAGTTATTCGTTTATAATGTTTATTGTTGATTCATCAAATGAAGAGTGTAGGTGGGAATCATGAAGTACTCCTCCATCTGTTGTATGGTCAAAATGTTTTTTATTTTTTCCTCTCAGATGTATATTAAAATTAAATTTTACCAAAGCATTTATGAATTTTTGTTCATCAGCATCACTCAAATATTGTGTGTCAATACTCTTTCCATTCGAATGATCATAACTAGGAAAAGCAGAACCCCATTGAAAACAACTACCAGCAGTAACTATTTTTAATTTTGATTCAGCTAATGCTCCTATAAAACCAGCTAAATGACCAGGGCTTGTGTATCTTCTCTGAGTATTTGTAAATGTGTAATTAATTTTTAATGTGTCATCATTTAATGAGTCTGGCATCCTGACTAATTCAATGTCATTTGTCCCTGCACTATATAAACGCCATATATTTCCTTCTGTCGGATGCGATCCATACTCAGCTACATCACCATTTTTATATATAACTCTCCTTGATGTATTTCCTTCAGAAACATTTTGATCTGAAATCACTTCAGAATGACTTGGCTTTGCACCTTTTTTTACTCCTACACTTTTTTCTTTTGTTGTATGCCAATCAACTATACAAATGTTAAATTCTTTATCATCTTCATCAATATAAAGATATTTGTATTTGTTTTTCAATTCTTCCTTAATTATTTTAGGTATATGTTTTTCAATTCTACCATCAGTATAAATTTTATATGTAACAATGTCTTTAGCATTAAATGTCAGATTTACAAAATCTTTACAAACATTCTTATCATATTTAAACCAAGATTTAAGTTTAGATAATGCTTCTTTTCTTTCCGACCATCCGTTAGGGTTTCTTTCTAATTTATGGTTTTTTGAATAACCATTTAAAATTTTAGCTTGAAGATAAAAATATTTTAACTCATCAATTTCCATTGCTAGTGCAATCTCGTTTAAAGATTTTCCTAGTCCTTCTTTAAAATATTCCGCCTTCCATCGGATAGCTTCATTTTCTGAGCTTACTTTCCAGTTTGGACATTTCTTATTTATTGACCATATCCAGCCAGCAACATCCACAGCATAATGCAGATTTTTTCCTACTAAGTCTGGATTTGTTACTATATTATTATTAACAACTTTAGATGCATAGGTGCTATACGCTCCAGGTAAATTATATAATCCACTATCATCAGCATCTCCTGTAATTTGTAAAAGACCTCTACCTTTATAAAAACTTTTACTAGAATTATGATTACTTAGTTCTTCTATTGATTGTTTGAACAAACCAGTCTCACCTGTTATTTGTGCTAAAAATGAAATTTTTTGTATGCATTTATTAATGTCATAAGTTCTAAAAACTGAATTTAATTGATAAGTTAAACTTTCAAAAGTTTTATCTTCTATAGGACAAGGATTTGCAATTCCTTTCCAAATTAGTTCCTCTCCAGTAACTTTTTTTACTATACTTTTTAAATCAGCTATAGTCAAATCTTTATCACAATAGCAGTTTTTTATTTTCTTTTTCTCAATCTCTCCCATTTCCACCACTAGCGGTGCGCCTTGTTTAACCTCTGGAGCGATTTCAGAATATGGAGAAACTTTTAATGCACCCTGTATATACTGTATAAACTTTCCTCGTAGGGTTTCCATTTCCTCTTTTGTAAATGGGGTACCATCTTCTTTAATGGCTTTTATCCCCATTTTCTCTCTTTCTTTGTCATATTCTAAAGAAACAGGAAAAGAGTCGTTTGTTCGTACTTGGGTACTCATTACTTTCCAAACATCGCAGTTTTGCTCGTCTTTTACTTTCATACTCACACTAGCTACATAATAATCTATGTTCTTGCAAGTAATGTTCCATTCTTCTTTTGGTGTAAAAGATAATTCTAAGAGTCCGTCGCTACCTACTTTTTCGCTTGGGTACGTTTCTTTAGATTCGTGGGTGTAAATGATGTTTTGTGTCTCAGTCAAATTATCTATAGGTACTTCTTTAAATACTTCAACTTTGAGTTCGTCATCAATCATATTTACGGTATGTACCCATATTTTGTGGGTTTTACCATAAAATGTAATACCTTGTTGTACATCTTTACCGTCCTCGGTAGAAAATACAATAGATTTGATTAATTTTTCGCTAGTTAGTTCCAGTTCTTCGTTGGCATCAAGTACTTCATACAAATTTGCACCTTTTATTGGTTTACCGTTTTCTAGGTTCGTATCCGCAGGTAGTGTAACCGCTCCTTGTTTCCCTGTGGGCAATTCTACCGTAAATACTAAACGATAACTAGGATTAGGTACAGCTACAGTAGGAGGAATGGCTTTTTCGATTTTTTCTTTATACTTGTCAGAAGTTGTAATCATAAACGACCCTTTTCCTTTGTCGTTTAGGGTTACTTTCTTTTCTTCGAGCATGTATTTGTCAGGCTGTAAGTAAAACGAATCACCATCGCCACGCAGCCATACTTTTATAGTTATGGTTTGGTTTTCGAGACCTGCAATTTCTACAAAGGCGTGGGTTTCTTCTTTGTAACCTGTTTGCGTACGTTTGTAGCCTGTGCCATATGCCCAAAGGGCCTCTTTAAGAACTGGGTCGGCTACTTTTATTTTTTGAGTAATCTTTTTGTTATCTGTATAGGCTCCTGTGAGTTGGGCTGTAATTTCGTATTCACCAGCTTCGCAAAACATAAGCGAGCCATCGTTGTTTTTAGTTACGCCTTGTGGCACTTCTATTTGAAAAGCCTCACCAGTTATAAGTGGCATTATTCGAGCGGTTGTCTCATAATTTACTATTGCGCCTTTGGGAACTTTAGGAGGCAAAACTAATGAATCTATACAATTTTTTATGACTTCAAAAAAATAAGTATCAGCCCCTTTAAAAGTTGGCTTTTTTGGATACTCTAGTACTTTGCCATAGGCTTCGATAGCATATTTACCAAAATAATTGTTTCCTGCTTGTGCGTCGTTATAAACAATCTGATCAATACGTTTATTGATAGCTGATTTTTTTGATACTGCTGACTGTTCAAACAAGGATAATTGTACTCCGTCTTTTTGTAAATACCATTGCATTGTCCTAGTGCCTCCATCAAAAATATTGTCCACATTGTACTTGTCAACACTTACTTTTAGAGTGTCATTATAACGTAACAATGCGTTACTTTCCGCTTTTACGGTATTAATACTTAGGGAATCAACTACTGTAAAATTTGCTGTTAAAGGGCTTTGGTCGCCTATGTAGGTGTAGGCTTGCAAAGTATATTCACCTGCATTTTTAAAATTGATAATACCAATAACTTCATTGATAGCAATTGTTTTTATGAGGTCTAATCGTACTAAACTAGTATCTATTGCAGTGGCTGTGTTTACTAAAACAATATCTTTTTGTTTAATTTTCCAGTAGGCAATAGGCACAGGTCTAGTAGCAGTATTGTAATTAGGATTGAGCACTTTTTTAAAGTCAATAGTAGCGGTTTTAAACTTAGCAGTAACCTGTATAGGGCTGTTTTTTAATAAGGTTTTGTTAGTTACGGTAAGGCTTTCCATCTGGTCTATGATATATTCTATAACAATAGCACATTTTTTATCACCTGCTTTGTTCATATAGGCTTCTATACGATAGTCACCTTCGGGTAAGTTTTCAAAGAGTTTATCGAGTTTTAGTGAAATATTTGCACCTATCCCTACAAAAGATTTCACCTTGTCTTTAGTGTCAGAGCCTTTAAATAATGCCCAAGTAATTTTATTAGCATCTCCTTTATAGTCGTCAACTTTTAATTTTAAAATAGTGTTTGTGTTGGTAAAAGATGTAGGTAATTGATAATAGCTTGCGTTTACAGGAGCTAATTCTTTGATAAAATAATATTTTCCTTGAGGTTTCTCGGCTACAGGAACAGTTATTGTTATACTATTTACAGCATTTTCTTTGCTTACTGGTGCTGTTTCCCATTGGGAAGAAATATTTTGAATTTGAAATTCATCGGTATTTTTTACATCTATTGCACTTACAGCAGTAGTTTGTCCAGAGGTGGCGAATTGTATTGTTCCAGGAACACCATAGCCTTGACAAATTCCTGTGGTTTTATCAATGAGTGCTTTCATACCTTTGTCAAAATCTACATTTTCGTAATAATCTTTATATTCAATTTTACATTTTGATTTACAAGGCGAATATCCTGTTTGTGTGTTTTTTGGGTCTTGACACATAACAAAACCCTCACCATTATTTATGCTTTCTGCTTTTGTGTCTTGTGTTGTTGCAATGGGTTTTTCCTGAGCAAAATACTTGTTTTTGCCTAATTTTTTTTGTTGACTTTTTACGTTTAAAGGTACTGATGCTCCTTTATTCTTAAAAGTTTGTGCACTCGAACAATAGATTTTTGCCCCCTCAACAATTATTTCCCCTTTTACTGACATTTTTAGTTTTTAGCTTTTAGTTTTTTATTTGTTCAACTTCTTTTTTCATAGTGATTGTTACCTCTTCATTATAGGAAACATAACCATCTATAATAAAATTAAAAATCGCTTTTTTATTATTTATTTTTCGTGTTGTAGTATCAAAATTAGTAATTATATTAAGAGTAATTGTTTGTTTAGTGGCATCAAAATCAGCAAAATTCAATTTTTTATTTAATGAATTTTTTATTTCTTGTGATACTGTTGGTTTCGATTCAAAACATATATCAATTACAGCAGGAACAGGATTTAAAATTCTTGTTCTACCCACACAATTTAAAAGCCCTAATGATTTAATATGCCAATTTATGTTTGTACCTAAATCGGGATTGTCTCGATGGTCTAAAGGCGGATTGAAAAAAAACAAATTCCAATAAGCTTCTTTAAACTTGTTAGCGATAAATTTTTTCTCGTCTTGAAGTGTTTGAAAAAATTGTTTGCGAATATCTTTGACATTTTCGCAATGGTCATAATCCTCTGTAATTGATTCTGTCTTTTTCTCCCAATTTTTTAACCAATCATTGTACTCGACAATTTTTAAAAAACTCCCTGCTTTATCGATAGCAATTTTTATAGGGTAAGTATGCCAATCTAACGCATCAATCACTTTTAAAAAATCATTTTCTTCAAAAGGAATCTCATTGCGAGTATTTTTTTTAACGAGATAAATATTTTCTTGAGATGATTTTTCAAGTAATTGAAATTCGATTTCAAACCTTGATTTAGTGGTAGAATGATAGCCACTAATGGTTATTGCTGTAGAATGTTCAACTTGAAAAATCATCTGTTGCAAATTAATTTATTGAAAAATTATAAATTGTATTATTACTTATAGCATCAGTATGAAGTTTTACAAAGGGCATAAAATATTCTTTAGCTATATTATCAACTTCGTATAAAGAGTGTACTCTTTTATAAGTCGTACCATCATCAAAAGAAACTATATCTCCTACTTGAAGTTGTTTTTCCTGATTATTTATATCAGAAAGAGTTATGTTATTATTAGTATATATCCAATAATTTTCTTCTTTGTCTATAAATACTGCGCTATTTTGCGATAAACTAAAAATATAAATATTATCGTTATGCTCTAAATGTATATAATTTTGCGAGATTGTTTTTATTACCTCTGGTTGAAATATGTGATTTATTAGTAGCATTTGTTGTTTGTTTTTAATGCGAATGTCCTTCTGTTACTAATTTTAAATTTTATTCTTTCTCTTCTTTATACTCTCCTAATTTTTTCCCTCCGTCCTTACCGTGAAATCTTGCTTCTTCAGGGCTTGAAAAAATTAAATCGCTTTTATTTGCTGTAATCTTAATTCGTTCAGCTTCTTTTCTTGAAGTTCCTCCTATGGTTCTTACTATGTTACCCTTGCTATTCTCCATAATCAAATCAGTTATTGCACTTTTACTTTTTTACCACTATTGATATTTACTTCTTTTGCGCTTTCTACATGGATAGGCTCTTTAGTACTTATATACTGTCCTTGTTGCATGCTTTCTGTAATAGATTTTGCTTTAGATATTCGTTCTTTTGTAGCATCTTCAATAATATTACTTGCGGTCAAATTGTAATCTTGGTTTGCAGTTACTGAAATGTTTTCACTCGCAGTTATATCAACATTTTCTTGTGCTGTGGCTACAATGTTTTTCCCTGCATTTAAAAGGATGCTCTCTCCTGCTTCAAAAATGATGTTTTTAGGCGCTTTCGCTCGGATAGTACCTTGTCCATCTAATATCCAAATATTACCACTAGGGTCTTCTACAAAAACAGAACCCTGAGCATCGTTTAAAATGATTTTTGTTCCTGAACGTGATTGTATCACTTTATTATCATTCCCACTCGTGGCATACCCCGAACGCTCGTTGCCGTTATACATAGCTCCTAATACAAACGGCTTTTCTGCATTGTTATTTTCAAAACCTATTTGTACTTCTTCGCCAATTTCAGGAATAAAATACATTCCCTTTCCACCGCCTGCGTGTGGGTTGGTCATAC
This sequence comes from Limnohabitans sp., assembly GCA_030053945.1. Lineage (GTDB taxonomy): Bacteria > Bacteroidota > Bacteroidia > Flavobacteriales > Flavobacteriaceae > Flavobacterium. Next base: position 744 of record JASGCW010000029.1, on the reverse strand, counting down.
GCAACCATGGAGAGGCTTCTTCGCGTTGCCAAGCAAATTTTACTTTGACTCTTCCTAATCCTTTAGGGTCGTTATTATCTATAACGGTTGCGGGTTGAGTGCCTGAAATGGGGTGTGCGAGTACCTGTGTATAAGGCGGTGCTTGCACGCTTGATGGCACACCCTCAAACGTATTATAATATTTCCCAGTTTCGTCCATATAGTGCGTTACTTGGGTAATAATGTATTCGCCAAAGTATTGCTCTTTGATGCCATCCGCAGGATTATTAGTAGGAGAAAAAGCAGGTTCGGTAATTTTTACTTTGTCACCTATACGCAAGCCAGGTTCGTCGCTTTCTCCATGGGCAGTGATTAGACTCGCTGCATTTCCTTGGGTTTGTGTTTGTACTCTATCGGACAAATGTGGCATAGCACTACTTTCGCCTATAGCTTGCGAATACAAATGCGTTCCTGATTCTGGGTATAATTTTTTTGAAGCTTCAAACGCAGAGCGTGTGTAACCCTGCTCTTGGTGATTGATTTCAAACGACGAAACCGTTTGGGTCTCAGCACTTGTAGGCTCATAACCTAGATACGAAAAACCTAGTGGCTGTGCTTTCATATCTATTTTTAGACTGTGTACATTGTTACCATAGTACAAATTATAAGTATTGCCTTTGTTAGGGTCGCCAAGAAATAGCTCAGTACCATTATAAAAAAACCATTCGCCTTTTTTTTGTGCTAATCGTTTTAAAAATGAAAAAT
>JASGCW010000124.1 GCA_030053945.1 Limnohabitans sp. | reverse complement strand
CAATCTTTTTAATTTAGAACATTAGTCTTGGGTGCCCCATCGCACAAAACAGGAGAACAGGGCATTCACATTCAAACAAAAATCACTCTTGATAAATTATAAGAATAACGATTAAAACATTAGGTTTTGCAAACATAGCAAATCTGCCGCATATAGACTTTTTTTAGAACCTGAAAAAAATGCACTAAAGCACCTACTTGAGCTATTTTAAAGACCAATCAATTTTCAAAATTGCTGCAAACTACAAACTTGTGTAAGCAAATATATTTACCAAACGTCTATCAAAAAACATTAAGTAATGCAAACACCAATGTATTCAACAAAAACATAGAACAAAATTTAAGTTACAAATGAACCTACAATGATAAAAATTTAAGCATCTAGCAATAAATTAACAAAAAAACAATGTTAAATTTAAAAACAAACACACTTTTGTTTTTAAATTTTAATTTTTTTCTTACAAATAAAAAAAAAGTAATAATAGATAAAAATTTGTTTACTTTAAAAAGATAACACCACTATCACAAACAAAAAACATAAAAAACAAAATAAAAAAGCTATTAATCACAACTTTAATGTTTTTTTTTCTTCCAAAACAACCTATTGAAAAAACACATTTTTTTGTTTTTTCAAAACATTTTATATTTTTATCAAAAACAACCAAAAACATTGATTATGAAACAACTAAAACTAATTTTACTTAGTTTGGGGCTTTTTTTTCTAAATGCTTGCCAAACTGAAAGTGTAAACGAAGCAAACTCAGAAAACAACTCACCTTCAAAAGTCACACCTCCAACCACAACCACCATTACACCGTGTGGAGAAATTATTGAAATCAAACTTTTAGCAGGACAAAACATTGTCGCAGGAAATGTAACCATTTCAAATGATGCTAATAATCTTTATGTAACTTACAACACTACTAATGGATGGCAAATAAACAAAACACATTTATATGTGGGCGCTTGTAATTTAATTCCATTAACACCAACAGGCAATCCAAAAATTGGTTTATTCCCTTACAAAACAACTCACTCACCTGCTGTAACAAGTTTCACATACACAATCCCACTAGCTAATTTGCCGGAATGTGTTTGTATACTTACACATGCTGAAGTATTCAAAAACAACGGTGGTACTACACAAACCGAAACTGCTTGGGGGCAAGGTCAACAATTAGCAGGAAATAGCTGGGCAATGAAATATTATTATTGTATTCAAGATTGTGATTGCAATATAGTACCTGGTGATTACAGAACACAAACACAAGGAGGTTGGGGAGCAGTACCAAATGGCAATAACCCTGCAACTTACTTACACAATAATTTTGCAACTGCATTTCCTTCTGGACTAAATGTAGGGTGCTTTACAAACTACACTTTAAAATTAACATCCGCAGATGCAGTTACAGCATTTTTACCACAAGGAGGAACTCCAAGTAGTTTAACACAATCTTACACAAATCCAACAAACATAAATAATGTTTTAGCTGGACAAGTGGTTGCATTGACATTATCAGTGCGATTTGACGAAACATTCCCTAACTTTGGCGCGTCTGACATTAATTTAGGTAATTTAATCATTACAAGCGGAACTTTCCAAGGTTGGACTGTATATCAGGTATTAGGAGAAGCTAATGATATACTTGGCGGATGCTCAACACGATACACACCTGCTCAAATTAATGCTATATTAACTAGTATTAATGAAAACTTTGACAACGGCACAACAGTTGGAACCATCTTAACTTGCCCAGAAGACAATAATTCTAAAAACAAATAATATAACCACTAAAAAATAGCAATGATGTTATGTCATTGCTATTTTTATTTTATAAAAACAAGTTACTATTTCTATCAAAAAATATTTCACAATAAAAAACCATTTTTACTAAACATTATGACAATTATAAAAAATAGTTTAAGTATCTTAGCTATTTAACCCCAATCATAATGAACGTCCGAATAACTGGCTCTGGAAGTTATATTCCAACAGAGATTGTAACTAACTTAGACTTTGCAAAACATATTTTTTTAAATGATGACGGCTCTCCTTTTCCTTTACCTAACGAAACAATTGCAGAAAAGTTTTTCGATATAACTGGAATCGCTGAACGCAGATACGTATCAGATAATTTATTAACTTCCGACATTGCCACAATAGCATCAAAAAAAGCAATTGAAAATGCAGGAATTGACCCAGAAACATTAGATTATATTATTTTCGCTCACAATTTTGGCAATGTAAAACAAGGAGCTATTCAAACCGATATTCTTCCTAGTCTAGCAACACGTGTAAAATTTGATTTGCGTATCAAAAATCCGAAATGCGTAGCATACGATATGCTTTTTGGTTGTCCTGGATGGATAGAAGGCGTTATACAGGCGCAAGCTTTTATAAAAGCTGGTATGGCTAAAAAATGTTTAGTTATTGGTGCGGAAACCTTATCTAGAGTAGTAGATATTCACGATCGAGATAGTATGATTTATTCTGATGGTGCTGGAGCTACTATAATTGAAGCTACCGAAGACGAGGGAGGTATATTAGCACACGAAACTGCCACATTTACGTATGATGAAGCTTATTACTTATATTTTGGCAACTCATTCAACAAAGACCACGACCCAGATGTGCGTTACATCAAAATGCAAGGGCGTAAAATTTATGAGTTTGCACTTAGTAATGTTCCAAAAGCTATGAAAGAATGCTTGGATAAAAGCGGAATCCATATTAGTGAAGTAAAAAAAATATTGATTCATCAGGCCAATGAAAAAATGGATGAAGCTATTATTCAACGCTTTTATAAAATCTACAAACAAGTTCCTCCTGATGGAGTGATGCCTATGAGTATTCACAAATTAGGAAATTCAAGTGTTGCTACTGTTCCTACTTTATATGATTTGATAATCAGAGGAGAAATTAAAAATCAACAACTAAGTGAAGGAGATGTAATTATTTTTGCTTCAGTAGGTTCAGGAATGAATATTAATGCAATTATTTATAGATATTAATATTAATACCTTAACAATATTAAAAGAGCATAGATAATCTTTATCTTAAAATTCCTGATATAACTTAAAAAGCCTTAAGATTTTACTAATTCAGTAAAATCTTAAGGCTTTTGTGTATAACTACAATTTAAAGTTGAAATAATTATCTCTTAATTAACTTTTCATTAAAAATAATCCTATTATTTTCATCAAAAATTCTTAACAGGTAAACACCTTCCTGCAAATCTCCTGTTGGTATGGAAAACTCTTGACTATTTGTAAGATTATCTTCTTTAATTAACCTGCCGTTTAAGTCATAAATTGACACTAATTTTGCTTGCAGATTCAAATCTCCCTTTAATCTAAAATTACAAATATCACTAACAGGCATTGGATACATAACAAAATTAGACTCCAAATTATTAGATTTCAACCCAAGGGTTATTGTTCCTACTAATTGGAATGATGAGGCTTTATTAAAAGTACTACCAGTATCCACAAGCCCTCCCCAAGTAGCAACATTACGCTGTTTTGCATTCCAAGACACATCACTTTGTGTACCTAAAATCGTTACCGGTGGAAAAAAAATACTAGCATCGTTGGCAGCATGCACCTGATATTCTATCCAATAAGTTCCTGAAGAAAGAGAAGTTGAAATCGTTGCATTAAAACGCCAAACTTTTCTAGTTGTTCCAGTGGTATTCGAAACACGATAGACAAACTCTTCACCAGAACCAGCAGCATTATACACGTTCGTTGTTAAATCCCCATAAACAACTGTAGCTGTACCTGATGAAGGATCTCCGTTCCAAATCCTTACTCTGACTGCATCGATAGGAGGTGTAGTCCCCGCATAACCTGTTTGATAGCCATAAAAATTGGCATTTGTTAAATTCCAAGTTTCTCCTGCTGGCACAACAAAGTCATCTGCAATGGCAAAATCGCTAGTTGCTGCATTATTATAAAAACCTGAAAATCCTAAAGTCGAACTAGGTGATTGTAATTCAGACCAAGTATATCCCGCAGGTGCTGTAGTACTTGTAGCAGCATGTGTTGCTCCAGTTGAAACTGAACCATTAGAATAGACAACTTGAGTATGTGCATTAAATGAGTTTAAACCCAAAAAAGAAATTAAAAGAAAATTGCGAATTTTCTTTAAAAGAATGTAGTTTTTTTTCATATTATTTTGATTTATTTTTCATAATAAATTTACAAAAAAAACACAGAAAAAAACTAAAAAATTTAATAAAAATAGTTTTTTTACCCAATCAACAACTTCGTATACACTTCTTTTACAACAATAACTTTGAAACAACAAATTTTAATGAAAGTTAGTAACACAACTAAAGATGAGAAACTAAAGCTATTTAATTGATAAAGTATCCCTTACAAAACAAAGTAATTATTCAGTTTTTATTTTTCATTTGATAATTATCCCGAAGCTTCAAGGATTGACTTTTTGAAATATTTAAACATTGGGATTTATTTTCACTTTTTTTCATCAATTATCTAACTTGCTTAATAAATACAAAAAAAAATATTCAAAAACACACAAAAACCTTCTACCAAAAAACACTTCCATCTTTAAAAAACTCAATTAGTTTAAATATAAAAGAGGGAAATTAATCCCTCTTTCTTTTATTGTTTCATTAATTTTTGAGTGGCAATGTTCCCATTTTCATCCTCAACACGAATCAAATAAATTCCTACCGACAAATCTGAAATAGAAATCACTTTTTTATTTGAACTAAGTACCTTCTGTCCTTGTAATGAATAAATTTCAACTGATTTTAATTCTGAATCCAAGGAAATATTTATAAAGTCATTTGATGGATTTGGATATAAATCAAATCTTAAATTATTAGTTTCAAAATAATTTGAGTTTAACGAAATAGGCAAGTAAGTCACATCATCAATAGCAAAACGATCTGTAGCACTTGTACTTAAATGTTTAACAGCAATATATTTATCAGAGGTACTATTAGAAGAAAAATTCACTGAATATTGCGTCCAAGTATTTGGAATACTAGTTATAGTCTGAATTGCTGTAAAAGTTGAAAAATCATTAGGATTTGCTATTGTTCCCACCACAACATTTACTGGAGCCGTTCCAGTAATATTTTTAGCATAAAAAGTAAAAGTCCCGTCTATGTTTGCATCCAGTTTTGGGCTCACTAGGTATCTAGTTGCCCCAGATACTCCATCAAGCACAACTCCTTTTGTACCTGTACGAACAGCACTAGCAAATGTTTGCGCTAAAACGGATTCTGTATTAAACCAACATTGTGGGGTTTGCCCAGCTGAACTCGATTCAAAACCTTCATTTATAGTTGCAATTGCTAAAGCACTACAAGCTGTTTTAACATCATATTTTACCCAAGGTGAAGAAAAACTAGCATTACAATTCATACGCACATATACATCATAGTGAGTACTTGGAGTTAACCCTGAAATAGTATAGCCTGAATTTGAAGTTGAATTATACAAAGTCCCTGAACTTTGCAATTGATTATTTGCCGCCACTTGAATATCTACACTGGTTCCTGAATCTGTTAACCATGTCAAATCGATTGAATTATCAGTTGGATTAACAAAACTTACTGGTGTATCAAATTTACAAGTTGTATTATAAGTTATGTTGTCTAAACAAACTTTTATTACACTACTAGAATGTGTTGTTTTTATCACAACATATTCATCATTTCTTGTATGTAAATTCAAATCAAGATTCACATTAGAATAAGTAGAAGTTATTGTATATGACGAGCCAATTGCTGTAAAAGTTGACATATCTGTATTACTAGTAGCAGAGCCTAATTGCAATGTTGCATTCCCATTTATAGACTTAGCATACAAACTCAAAATACCTCTAGCATTGATGGTTTGCGGCAAAACAATAAACACATCCCCCGAACCAAAAGCGGGGTTTATCATTAACGATTTAGTTCCTTGATATGCCCAAGTACTAAATGTATATGCTCCAGCTGTATATCCTGATATAGCTGAATATTTTTGCCATCCAACAGGAAGTTGATTTTCTGTAACAGTTTCAAAAGTTTCGGAAACTGAATTTACCTGTGCAAATACCGATACACTGAAAAACAGTGTCAATAGAAAATGTAATTTTGACTTCATAATTTTAGTTTTATAAGAAACAAAACTAAATTGACTTTCTATTAATATCGTAGTTGAACTTCTAAACAGTTTATTTGAATTGCTGAAATTCAAATAAATGAACAATATTAAAAACTTAATGTCGTTTAAGAAAAATACTTTAAGACTAAACTATAAGCCTTATATTTGGCACAGACAAGCAAGTTAAAGTAGCTAATAAAAAAATGAAACGCAATGAAAAACACACTTACTTTATTAATAACACTACTATCCACAACATTCTTTTGCCAAAACAAATTACCTAAAGAAGCAGAAGCAATAGTCAATGAAGGCAAAACACTCTATAAGTCAGAAATGGCATCTTGGTATGGTTCAGATATTTTTATGGAAAACTACAAAGACCGTGAAAACATAGGAGGTTATTTTTCTTATACCGAAAAAGAAATTTCAAAATGCGTGTTTTTCTCAAAAGATCAGTCACCAAAAGCTCTAGGAACTATTTCGTTCGACAACACTTTCAATATTAAAACTGCAAAAGTTGAAATAAACGAAAGGTCATTAACTCCCTATGAAATTGAATTAGCGCAGTTAAGAAAAAATGCTATGCAGGAATTAATTTCAAACAAGGATGATTTTTTTAAATTTTATAAAAATATGAATCCTAATTTAATCCCTTTAATTTATGAAGGAGTAAAAAAAGTATATATCTTAACAGGTCCAAAAGAAAATGGAGTAGTAGTTTTTGGTAACGATTATTTATTAACTTTCGATAAAAACAATGTGCTTACATCTAAAAAAACGCTTCATAAAAACATTATAGCAATTGAATATGGAGGCGATAAAGACAAAACATCTGTTGGGGCTATGCATACACACTTGCCAGAAACAGGGGATTTTATTACCGCTACAGATATTTGCACTTTAATGTTGTATGAAAAATTTGCCCAATGGGAATTTCATAAAGTAACCTCTCAAAAATATATAAACAACTGGGATTGTGTCAAAGACGAATTGACCCTTGAGGAAATTAAAGATGCCAACAAAAAGAAATAAATAGAATTTCAAAAAATGGAAAGCTTCATACCGATGCGTTTTATAAAAATAGTACTTCTAGCATCCGTAGTAATTATTGCAAGCTGTAAAGATTCAGATTGCAAAACCACATCTTCAAAATCAGCAGTTGTAAAAAACGAGAGAGACCAAACTACTCCCGAACAACTATCTGCATTGATAAAGCAATATGAAGAGCCTTCACAAAATTTTAAAGTATCTGGTCTTAAATCTTCACAAGTTAAAGGAAAGAAAGGAACAATACTAAAAATTAATCCATCGGATCTCATCACTGAAAGTGGTAAACCAGCAGGCAAATCTATCGAAGTGGAATTAAAGGAACTCACTAAACAAGGGGAATTACTTCGCTCACAAGCTTCTACAGTATCTGATGGAAAATTATTAGTTTCTGGAGGTGCTTATTTCATTGGGTTTACATCTGATGGGGAAAAACTAAAACTAAAAGAGGGCAAAACATTAAAAGTTCAATTTCCAAAAATCACTAAAAAAGAAATGGCTCTGTTTTATGGAGAAAGAAATGAAACTGGACTAATGAACTGGAAGCAAGCCAATCAAAATTTAACAAGCTCACCAAAAACAGAAACAAAAACCGATAAAACAATACCCGAAGCAGAAAAAGGAAATTCAGACATTGATGATTTACTTAGTTATACAGATACAGGTGCTGAATTGACAACCGATGAAAAAAAAGTCATCAGAGCCGATAAAAATATTGCTAAAAAAATATATGATGAAATTGAAATCAAAAAGCTGGGATGGATAAATTGTGACCGTTTTTTAGACAGCGGTGAAGAAACATCACTTACGTTAGAGTTAAATTCAAAAAAAGATTCAAATACAATTAGTCCGTTTTTGATTTTCAAAGACATCAATAGTGTTATGCAAGTATATTTTGATTTTGAAGTATTACCTAAATTTGAAAACATTCCAATAGGCTATAATGTTAAATTAATTAGCTATACCTATAAAGAAAATAAATTATTTGCTTACGTTAAAGATTTTAAGACAACTAAAAATCAAGAATTGAAAATTGAACTTTCAGAAATGAAAGAAGCAGATTTTAAAAAGACAATAAAAAACTTATAACTTTTTTTCAAACCAAAGCTGCACTGTTAAATGGAAACTAAAATAAACCTACCACAACCTTGTTCAGAAAACTGGAAATCAATGAAAAATATCACCTAAAAAACGACATTACAATTTCGAAAGTAATTAGAATAATGATAATCCATTCTAACCGAGAGCTTTCCTTTACATTTAAAACTTCGGTGAATAGTTTCAAATTGTTTTCTACAATAGACAATCTATAATCAACATCTTTGAAACGTGGCATAATTTCAAAATTGAACTTTAGTTTTTTGTTCAAAATGTCTAATTTTTCATTTTCCCAAACTGAGTTGGGATCATCCAGTATGTATAAATTATCTACTATACTGTTTTTTACATTTAGAACTTGACCAATATATTTTAAAAGGTTTTTCTTTGAAATATTAATATTTCCTTTGTTTTCTAATTGGAGTATAAATTCTTTAGTTGACGAAACTAAATTACCTGTAATAATCTCATAATATTCTAAAGCTACCGATTGTGCCACGTTTAGCATAATAATTTGTATGGCTGATGCACTTAATTCGGGCAAAATTACCACATTGTTTTTTACTTCAAGATTGCTACTTTCAGGCTGAATTTCTACAGTGTATTTTTCTCTTAATTTTAAATCTATTGGGATTCCTTGATGAGGTTTAACCTTTTGCAACCATTCGGATTCTTCCTCATTACTAAAATTAGCAAAAACAACCACTCCATAATCCAGAATATAGACAAACTTATTTTGATCTATATGTTTAAAAAATTCTGAACCTGAAAAACGCTGATTAACTGCATCAATTTCTTTTCTAAACCCTTTCACGTCAATGGTCTCTGCCAATTGTATCGCCACAATTTTCATCTTCATAACATTCGGTTTATTACAAATTTACGCACATTTTTTTAAACCGTGTAGAATAAAAATATTAAACAAAAGACAGAAAATAAATACCTAAGTTTTCGTATTTAACGAATTATCAAAGACTAAAACAAGAAACTATTATATTATTTTTCTGCTAGTACTATTTTAACATTAGTTCGATATACATTTTCATCAGCACGGCATTCGCGTTTAAAAAATTGCCACAGATTACTATGATTAAAGCAAATAA
>JASGCW010000313.1 GCA_030053945.1 Limnohabitans sp. | reverse complement strand
TGTACAATCGTTAGCCTGCTTTTGCAACTCGGTTTGCTCGAGTAGGGGGAATTGCCACCAACGTCAGACTGTGAAAAAACTAAAATTAAGCTTTAAGAATCGCCTAAACAACAATCACGCTCGAATAGGTGTCCGTAGCTGTAATCTAATAGCCTTAGTTTTTTCACAGTCTGACGTTTTTCGGCTTGGCGATGTGGCGGATTTTCAGAACAAATGCTCAATAGAATTACTGCAGTTGAACCTTGCACAAATGTTTCATAGAAGTACTTCAGCCGCCATATTGCCAAACCGATGTTGCCTGCTGGGCTGCTACTGTTTTTTTAATACTTCTTTTATAAATGGGTCGTATTTCAGCAAAAATTCTTTGCTATATGGATTGCCTTTATATTCAAATTTTTCCTTGTAATATTCTAAATTATAAGGAACAAACACTTCCATATCATCGTGCATAAGGTCTTTCAGAGATTTTGCATTGGTCACCTCGATAGAAGGAGCAATTCTATAACTTAATTTAGTATTTGGCAGTAAAAAAGTTTGAGGTGAAAAGCCAATACCAAGAAAAAGTCCCGTTTTTCTCCCAACTGCAATTAACCTATCATTTGGGTTTGCATTTGCAACTGACATTGCACTTCCTGCCGATGAATAATGGTTTTCGGCTAAAACAAAAACTTTTCCCTGAAACTTTATAGAAGTGGTTGATGGTTCAAGTATTTCTGTTGTGTTTACAATTGTATATAAATTATACTTTTTTAAAAATTTGTCTTTATCCTTCTCTATTAGAGTCATTTTTACACCATAACTTTCTATTTTTTCTTTGGTCATTATGCTATTTTTAAAGTCGTCAATTTTTAGTGGATAACTAATTGCGGTGTCTATTAAATCTGCAAAAAGGTCTTGCCATACATTGTCTTGCCCTCCTGGATTATCTCTAATATCCACTATTATTTTATTAATTCCCACTGCCCTATCTTTATATTTTGAAATTTCGGAACTTAAAAAAGATTTGTACTTAGTATCCATTTCCTTAAGTCGGATATATAAAATTTGTTCTTTTTCCCAAAACTCGATTCTTGTAGTGTCACGATAATTTAAAGAGGGAAAATACTTTGTAAACTGTCTTGTCGGCATTTTATAATCTTTCACTTTTCCTGTTTCATCTTTAAATGTAAAAGTTAAGCTATCGACAAAAATGGTTTCCGTGTTTTTGAAAAAGCCAAGTCCGTAAAACTTGTTGTGTTCCAAATCATAAGAAAAAGTTCTATCCAACATATGAGTTTTGACATAATCATCAATTGCGATGCCGTTAATTCGGGCTATTTCTGTGCCGATAGTTATAGTGTCAGAATTTACCACAAAAGGTTCATTAGTATAATACTTTCCATCAACGTAAATATGTCCGATTGACAATTTGAAGGCATTGCGTATTTTATAATATCTTTCATATTGCACCCCGCCCCAATCGGTAGAGTTATTTGTAAAGCTGGTGTGCATATCTTGAGCTGCGTTTATAACCTTTTGCAAAATGATAAAATAAGAAAGGTCATTTGTAACTGTATCAATAAACTTTCTTTGATTGTTCATTTCCTTAATTGCGTCATATTTCCAGAGGTCTTTTTTTATGAGTATGTGGGGAGATACTTTTTTTATTGTTGCTACCAAAGTGTCAAAGTCGGCATACATTTCTTTTTTTGTAAGGGTAAGATTTTGTTGAGCAAAACAAAATTGCCCAAGTCCGATAATTAATAAAAATATTTTAGCAAACTTCATAGTATTTTAAATTTGATGAGTTTCATTAGCCTTGCAGGTAACGAAAAAGGCTTGGCGTTTGTTGGGGAATTAGCATTCCGTCAGCCCATAACCAAAGCCCAATGATTGCAATATTGCTGATGTTTTATTCATAAGCCAAATTTATAACGTCAAGCCCGAACTGAAGCACAATAATGAACTGACCCGTCCTGAAAAAAGTTGACACTATTAGTTAATAAATCCTGTAATTGGTTG
>JASGCW010000312.1 GCA_030053945.1 Limnohabitans sp. | reverse complement strand
AGCTACATTTATCCAGCTTAGAGGACAAAATTACTTCTGATAATCCTGTTCGATTCATAGATGCTTTTGTGAGCTGTTGACCTTGAAAAAGATTTACTACAAAAACCGTCAAAAAATCAACTTCAAAAAAAGAGGCATTTATGCCTCTTGAAATCTTCATAACCTTAATTTCATATTCACATAGTGGATGGAGCGTAATAGGAAAGCCCGCCCTGAGTTTGTCGAAGGGTTCAACAGAGGTTTACTTCACTAAGTTTTTATTTTTATAGGTGTTCAGTGATTGCAATTATCTCACTTAATTCTTATTTTCATTGGTGTTCGATGAAAAAATTTCATTGTTGGCTCTTCGATGCCCAACGAAACCTTAGCTGTTAGCAACAGTGTTTTTTTTATCATTTTTGTTTATTTAACTAATAATAAAATCATCATCAGTTTCTGTAATTGTTATATCAATTTTTTTATTGTCAATTGTCAAATTTTGTAATAATTCTGAAAATGAATTAAATAAAAAAGTTAAATTTTTATAATATTTTGTTCCATTTTTTACTGATTCATTATTATGATTCCAAATAAATATTTGTCTAAATTTTTCTTTTGATAAATTCATTACATAATAATCATCACCATTATTATCTGCAATAGGTAAAAACTCATTAGGGATTCTATTTTCTAATGATTTCATTGCCCAAAAAATACTTGCCCAATATTCTTTATTATGAATTCCAAAAAGATAACCAAATGACCATAACTCTTCTTTTTTTCGATTGTAGATTTTTAATGAATCAAATTTGGTTTTTCCACCATTATAAAGTTTTAAAAAATTAAAATAATCATCTGGGAGTTCAAACCCAATAATTTCTTGAAAATCTATTATTTTCTTCTCAGTTATTGTACCGAATTCATTAGGAGTAATTATTTCTGTCATTCTAAAGTTTTGGTTCAGCATTGTTGCTAACGAGCGTTTTGTGGCTTTAAGAAGTTGGAGGTTTTTGCTCCCAAACCATTCCATTAGAACTGAAGTCAAATATAGAGAATTGCCTTTAAATTTTCCCTAAAGCCCCAATTGCAGCAAACTGCTGTGCTTGTTGCAGAACTAAAAAATTAGTTAAAATTATTAAAAACCAAAGAATTATTAAAAAGCACACGCTGTAAATAAGTTTGTTAGTTTAGTGAAAAAATTAAAATTTGGTGTTTTTATATAAAATCTTAGTTGTGCAACAGTCACTGCTGTTGTGCGATTGGTTTATTTCAGTTTCCTTTTCTTTGGATTTTGACGATTAGAGAAAAAAGAAAGAATTTCAACTTGGTCATTGTTAAATCGATAATATAAAGAATTGTGTGATAGAATAACAGCTCTTCAGATATTGTTCTTGATTTCAGATTTTTGAAACAAGTCTGGATTTTGAGATATTAAACTAAGAGTTTCTTCAAGTTTTGAAGCTAAATTTTTTAATTCTTTTTCCGTCCAGTTTTCTTCAAGATATTCTATAGTAGATTCTAATTCTTTAAGAGCAAAATCTGTCCAAAGAATTTTACAACCATTTTTCATAAAGTTTTCTGGCGTTTGTGTGTGGATTTAATTTTCCTGCTTCAGCATCTTGTAATCCTTTCTCAATGGATTGTTTTTCACTTTCAGAAATTGAATTCCACCAATCCTTACTTTCACGTTTTCTTAATTCCATAATTTTTTCAATTATAGAAGAATCTTCTATAGTAGAAAGCCATTGGATTAATTCCAGTTTTTTATTTTGTATGTTTAATTCAATATTCATAATCCAAAAGTTTATTAACTCAAAAGTACAAATATATTCTGAATGTGCTTTATACGTTTCGTTAAAAAAACTGTCGCCCAACGGCAGTCTGTGAAAAAACTTCACAAACTCCACCAAATATAGCTAAAATAGTTTGTTTGAAAGAAGAATTTTCTTATTTTTAACAATGCAACATCCCGAAGCTTCGGGACAAGAAATCTCCCGTAATCAGCTACATTTATCCAGCTTAGAGGACAAAATTACTTCTGAT
>JASGCW010000311.1 GCA_030053945.1 Limnohabitans sp. | reverse complement strand
ATTGAATAAAAAGTTTTTATAAAAACTACAATTTATATTTTAAAATTACATTTAATAAATTTATTTGATTCTGAATTTAACTACAGCTTGTTTTATTTCATTGAAAAAATCTAAACATTCATTTGTTAGCTTGTTTCCTGTAATAATATATTTTCCACTTCTAAAAATTGTTGCTCTTTGTTTAGAATTCAATTTGTGGATAATAAGAGCTGGAAATAATTCCATTTCATAACTTGCAAAATATTTCTTACTTAAATATTTATTATTTTTATTCATTTCATTTAATATTTCCACAAGATTTACTTTGCTTCCAAACCATCCACTATAAACCTTATTGTTAATTTTAAAATTTGAAGTAGTTCCTTCGACGTTTATTTTCTTTTTCAAAATTTCGATTGATTTCATTATATCGTATTGATTTCTTATTCCACACAATATAATTTTACCATTTTTAAAAATATTAAATGATGCTTTAGGATTATCGATTTTTAAATTAACTGCTTTAAATTTACTTTTGACCATTTTACATTTGTTGTCTTCAATGATTTTTTCAAGATCAAGTTCACAATTAAATTGGAAAGAGCAGGAGATATTTACCACAGTTGGTAGCATTATTGAAAAAGACATTTTCTAATTTTAATAAATTTTCTATTAAAAATCTTTTTAGAATTTTTATAAAGAAGTTTTTGATTAAGAATAGGTTGAATATTGAATTTAGTTTTGGGAGTATTTTCGACCATGTTTAAAATATTATACTTTGACTTTTAAAATAATTTTTTTGAAAAATTTGTTGTAATTTTCTTAGAATATTTCATCATTACTTGACCTTGTAGGTGCTAGCAATCAAAATTCCTCAGTGGCGACAGATATCTTTTTAGTTAACTCCTCCCAGTTTTATTTGAAAAGAAATAATTTCTATGTTGAAAAACACTTAACATTCTAAAGTTCTTGTAACTTTCTTGAAATGTTTCATCAGTACTTGTCCTTGCAGGTGCAAGCACTTAAAATTCTTTAGTGGCGACAGATGTCTTTTTAGTTAACTCCTCCCAGTTCATTTTTCTATAAAAAGAAAATTTTTTTTAATTTTCCATCATTCAAGAGCTCTTTGTTCAAGTTCACGTTACTTATTCTAAAATGTCTTCTAAAATAAATATTTATAATTACCTTCTCACTCTTACTTTAGAAAATAATTTCAATAATGGTTGGCAAATAAATATTGTAAGATCTGATATCGATATTGGACCGGATGTATTTTTTATAATAAATTTAATATACAAAGTTGATGGTAGGGAAATCACATCAAGACAATATCTTCCAAAGAAATTTATTGAAGAATTTGTTGATGAAAAAAACTATGGTGTTGATTCATTCTCATGGAAAAACATTAATAGAAAAATATCGACCATAGAATATCCAGAACATCAAATCGTTAAATTCGTTTATACTCAAACTACAGAAGAAAAAATTATATTTTTTCCTAAACATCTTTTTGAACAATTCCGATTAAATTTGAATTTGGTTTATTATTTGATTTATTATTTTGAGAAAAATGTTAACGCTAATATCACTGAAATTCGTCACTATATCTGCTTGGCTATGCTTAGAAAGCTTTTGTTAAAAGCTATTGCATTTAACGATCATCCTCTTCAAAAACCTATAATCGATAAAGAGAAATATGTCGCTGAATACTTGATAAAAGCTAATGGCTATGAAGAAATTCCAAAAGTATATTATGGATTTTTTTCTAAATTGATGAATAAAGATCTAACTGATGAGAAGGTTTCGTTTGAAGAAGATGTTGCCATTGTCCTTGGAAATTTAAGATCTAAATGGAAAAATGGAGTCGAGGACGGCAAACTTCTATCTGCACTAGAATTTTTAGTAAAGTAAATCATGTAAAAGCACATAAATGTAATACATTTAAATGATTGAATAAAAGAATTTTCAAAAAAATCAAATCAAATCCCTTGTTGTTTCTAATAAAAATGCCTTTTAAAACTGCCACTTATGATCATTTACTTTAGATCATCAGATTTGACCTTGT
>JASGCW010000310.1 GCA_030053945.1 Limnohabitans sp. | reverse complement strand
TGACAGAATACTAATAGCCTCAGTATCATCTACTTGGTATAATAATGTTTATAATGACGGATAGTCATTAAGTGCTAAATCCTTAAGTATTGTCGTGACAATTCTATCTTGACGTTTTCTTATGAAATCTTCGTCTATTTTGGGTAGGGCTGTTAGCTCATGAGTTATTGCTAATTTGGTTTTTGCGTATATCTTTTTCTTCTTTTCAAAATCGAAATTTCTAGCCGCCGAATTACTTCTAGTTGTTAGCAATGTCATGTTTCCAAGACAGTAAATGTAGTCAGATAAAAATTGAGCATTGAAATCAGTTTTCCAATTTGAATTATTCTCTGGATTTTGTGGTATAATGTGTTCAAGTGTTGCTTTGTCAAAGTATAAACTTTGTTCCACCACATCATCTTTTGTATTGCTTTCATTTACCCAGATATACTTACTGATTAATAATTTAGCCGTAGTATTATTAGATAAGGTTTTCCCTTTTATTTCTTTTATTATCAATTTTTTATCTGCTTGATTTATTTCTATTGCTTTTAAACTATCAAACAATTTGCGTTCATTTAAAGCTTTTATAGCTTCATAAATCGGTTTGTTTGAATAACGTTCAAATGCAACTATAATATTCAAATTGAATACCTCAAAATGTGTTAAAAAATCAATCAGCTCTTGTATGTGGTTAAATTCTGAACCATTGAATTTGAAATATCTAAATAAAGCCATTAAAAGATTGGTAGTGTATCGAATATTACCAGAATTCATCAAAAATTTGATTTTTGATTTTACAATAGCATTATCAATGTTATCTGGATTTTGTAGTAAAGTATAGTAACCCAAATCTTCTTTTATGTCGTCATAGAGGTATTCAATCTTTTTTTTGTTGATACCATCATTATATCGTGTACTCTCAAAAATTTCTTTAAGGTCATTAAATGCAGAATATTTTTGTTGCGATCCGTTCCTACTTTCGACCCAACGACCTAAAAAATCGTCTCTAAATGTAAAATTTTTATCAAGCTCATTCCATTTTTTGTCAGCTTGATTTGAAGAATCTGGCACTAGTATCTTGTCAAATTCTTTGATTAAAAAATTTCTAAATAAATCTTTGTTTGAAAGAGGTAAACCTCGATTGTTTAATATTTCAAAAATATGGTACGCTACATCAAAACTCATTGATCTAATAAAAACAATATTAATATTGTTTCTTAAAAATTTAGTAAAATCATTAAGTCTAGTTGCCTCTAAAATCCCAAAATTTTTTTCATTACCCTTGCTCCAAAAATTTTCCTTTAGTTTTTCTATAAAGAAATCTCTATTCTTAAAGTAGCGCCTACAAATTTCTTTTTGCTCATCATTCAAAGGTTGAATCAGTTTCTCATCTGGCCCATTACAATCCATTGATTGACTAAGCATTTTATCATATATTTCGACACCACTTTGGCTCTTTAGAATTTTTACTTTTTTTTCTGGAATTAATCCTAAAGCATCTACATTATAGATAAGCTTATCTATCTCTCCAATAGCAGTATCTATAAATCTTTCAATATTGATAGAGTCACTACTTTGTGATGAAATGAATTTAGAGCTTTGTTTTGTTTCTCTAAGAAAGCACTTCATGGCTACAAAAAGCAATGTTAATGTTGTTAGACGTTGTTGACCATCAATGACTTCATATTCTCTAGAGTTGTTTTGTGGCTGTATAACTACCATTGAACCTAGAAAGTAAGAATTTTGATTGTTATCATTGAAATATTGATATAAATCTTCCCACATCACATTAACTTGGTTATTTCTGTCGCTTTTGCCAATGCAATCCCAAGAATATGCCCTTTGATATTCAGGAATATTGTATACAATATCGTTTCCAAATAATTCATTTATTACTCGTGGCTCTGGAGAAAAGAAATTTGACATGGTAATGTAATTATTTGAGTCAAAAGTATTTAGTATTTCAATTTGGAAAGGATTTTTTATTTCATTATGAATTCATTGTAAGCGTAGTTACGCTGAATTCAAGCGTGAAGTGCAACCGATTACAAAAATAGTTTAAATGGAGCAAA
>JASGCW010000309.1 GCA_030053945.1 Limnohabitans sp. | reverse complement strand
ATTCTTCTACACCCGCTGCTTTATTTTTTTTGCTCCCATCTTTTTCAAAGAACTTTATTTAGCTTTCTTAATACTCTTTAGTATCAATACTTGATAACGCTAAATGTTGTAACAGTTAAGGACTTGAACCTCTATACTCGATTGCCTTTCAATCTCTGTCTCGTTTTTAAGAACTTCCCGCTTTTTTCGTTGGGGTTGCAAAGGTAAGACGTTTTTGCTTTTTGCCAAATTTATTTTTATTTTTCTTCAAAATATTTTTGACCTGCCAAACATCGCTAAGACACTTACTTTCAACACCTTAAAACTCTTAAAGAACTCTTTTCCCCTCCTTCGTTTTCGTCGTTGGGAGTGCAAAGGTAGGGCCTTTTATTTACTAAACAAATTTAATTGTGGGAAAAATGAAAAATTAATTGCGTTATTGATACTCACAATTTACCGAAACCATTTACCCATAAGACTTATAAACTAAATACACTTGTCAAAAGTATTTTGTATAAGAGTCTTGTTTAGTTCTAAAATTATGCAACCCTTTATCATTTGCAATAACACCTCCGTGTCTAAAAAAAACAGAAAAATAAATTCACGTATTCTTTTTTTTGTAGATTAATTACTTGAATCTAAGTACCTTTAGGTAGAAAATCTAATTATCTCTATGAAAGCTTTACTATCATTGAATAACACATATACCTTTGGGGGGGTATTTACCTACATTCAAACTATATTAATTTCCAAACATTCTCAATTAATACAACCTCCTTAGCTTGTTTGAAAAAATTTGAATTGTAGACCACACCACAATGTATAGGTGGCCTACAAAATGACTTTTATAATTATTTTCAAACAAAACTAATTTATGAAAAAGAAAATTAACTTATTAATCGCACTTGCTATTAATTGCTTGGTAAGTCAAGCACAACAAAACAATGGGATTGCACCATTTTTTCAGAACAATATGTATGGCTTCAATACACTACAAAAGATAGAGCTTCATAATTTTTTCAATAATTACCGCACAGATCTTGGAACAACAACTGATGATTCTTTTGCGGTACAACACATCAATTATCTAGCAGATAAAAAATTTGATTGTAGGTATCTGCAATACCATAAAGGCTATTTAGTTGATGGGACATCCTTTGTATTACATGGAGAAAGTAATGTAGTATTACACGCTGCCGGAAATCAAATAAAAAACATGAACGTAAATGTTAGCAGCCCAATTTCTGAGCCTACGGCTCTTGCTAATGTTATTTCACATTTTAGCGGTTACACTTTTGATTATCAAGTTGATTCCATTTTAGCTAACCTTCAGGAAGCTTATGATGACAGTACCTATGTGAGCATGATGTGGTGGCTGTGGAGTAGTGTAAACTTTGACGACACAAAAAACCAAAGTATTGCAGCAACAATTGCCCATTGGGGTAAATGTTCTAAAGAGCACAAAGCAGTAGTAAGGGCTTGGGCTGCGGTTGGCTTAGGCTCAACGTATGTTCCCGACTGTCGGTTAGTTTGGCTGAGTGGAGACCATGTTATCAATCAAGTAGAACTTGTTACAAAGCAGCCTAAATTTAAACTAAACCAATCTACTGACGAACCTCCTGCACCTATAAATCCAGAAACTATTGACTGGATCATTCCATCAGGATGGAATACTTCGATAAGTCCAGACAAAACCGAACTTACCGTACATTCAATAGCCAGTACAGATTCGAAAGAACTAAAAGCCGTAATCTCTAATGGTAATAATACTTTTGATACTCTTAAGCATGTTGTTCACGTAGTAAATTATTTAGATACTGCTAGTAATAATAATCCCGCAGCATTTATGCGTAAAGCAATCGAAAATGAAAGTAGCATCACCAAATCAAGCCAGTTTCTAATATACCCAAATCCAGGTCACGATTTAGTCAATATCTTTATTGGCGACGAGGAGGCAAATCTGGAAATATTCAACATGGTGGGTGTAAAAATGAGAAGTATGCATCTGAAAAAAGCAATGAATAACCCGTTGTGCATTTAGGCGAGTACAATTTTTAAGTTGTTTAAATTTCTGT
>JASGCW010000308.1 GCA_030053945.1 Limnohabitans sp. | reverse complement strand
TTTAATAAATAGTTTTTAATTTGTTTTCTCATTTAAATTTAATTTTTAGTCAACCCTTTTTTAGACGATGCAGTGCTTGAGTTTGCAGGTAACGAAAAACAATAGCCGTTGTGCTGGCTTTCAGTATCTTAATAGCACAAATGTATCTAAACTTGCAAATGTTTTAAATAACACAAAAGCTGCAAGTTACAGAAAGCCAGCATAATCGGCTATTGTATGTTATGCTCATTACTGTTTTATTATCAACTAATTAAGCATAAACTAATTCATTCAATTTCACTGTTTGGGGTTCCAATCCAAAAATTGTCAAATAATCAAGTTTTATTAAAATATTCAAATAGAATGCAATAGGTAATTCAAAACCTTTAACATCAATTGTTCCAATTGCTGCCAAAGCTTCTGATATTATGGAAAAATATTCTTCTTGATAATCTCCTTCCACCATTGCGTCTTCAGCCCAAACCGCCAATTCTTTTGCAGATAATCTGCGATTTAAGTATTCCAATATTTTACTTGCTAAAAGTTCTTTATTTATTTTCATGGCTTACACAAAATTGTATGTTATAACACTAACAATTAAAAATAATAATATAATTAATATAATATGTCCTTTGTTAATTGGATATTTTTCATGAATTTCAATAGCATTTCTATTGACATCCAATATTTTTTGAATAAAAGAAATTGTAATTTCATCACAATCAACTGTTTTTTCGTATCTTGATACTCTTCCGCTTTTATCTCCTGCAGCGACCTCTTTCCAATAAAGCCGTCCTCCATTTGTGATTTCTGACCAATTTTGATACTCCTTTTCGTTTTGCCTACGTTTTTTATTTGACATATTAGAAAATTAAATATTTGGTTTCCATTCAATTGTTTCGATTGATAAATTTAGATTTAATCTATCTGACATTTCTTGTAAACGATTGATTTTATTTTTTGTATCGCTATGTATCATAATAAACACACCTTTTGATATTTCATACTGTTGATACATTGGATTTTTTTTACTATCAATCAAGGCAACTCCATTTAATGCTAAACCTAATGTTTTTACTCGGTCAAACCCAATTTTTTCGATAGTTTTAACAAAAGTATCGCTTGCTTTGCGTTCACAAAAAATTGTTTTATCAGGAAATGTTACTTTTATAAGAGTTTTTGGCTTTTTTGAATTATTATTAACATTTTCATTTTCTGTAACATCTAAATTTTGTTCAACGGTTTCTTTTACTGGTATATTAACTTCAAATAATTCAGTTATTTTTCCTTCAACAAATGTTTCAATATCAGAAATTTCCATTAAAATATTTGGATTATCTTTTTTTGCTTTATCTTTTACCGAATAAGATAATAATTTTATTAATTCTTGCGGGTTTGGGCACAATGAAGACCAAATGCTTTCTAAAACCTTTATCCTGTGGATACTACTCTCCAATTTCTCAATATTTTCGTAAGAAATTGTTATTAATTTTTTAATTATCTTTGAAAGATTATTTTCTGTCTTTTCTATATCGGCAATCCATACAATTCTTTCATTTGGATTTCGTTGAAATGTATTGAATAACAACCATTTTATTCCATTTGTTAGAATACCAAATGAAATACCCATATTATATGAATAGCCAGCTAATTGTGAAATAATTTTATCGTCTTTAAGTTCAACAGTCAAATTTTTGGCTTCTACAACAAGAACATTTTTTTTATTTTTGATTAATGTATAATCTGGAATTTTCCCTAAATCATTAGGTGCATTATGTCTAACAAAATTTGGACTTGAGGTTTTCCAACCTAAAATATTTAAAATTGGATTTATTAATTGCTCTCTTACTGCAATTTCATTTGTTGCATAATAAGTTTTAAATTCTGTCGCTAATTGCAAAATCTCATTTAATTTATTTTCTAATTCTTGTTCCATTTGAAATTATTATCTGTTAAACTTATTACAAAGTTATAATATTTTTTGATATTTTGTTTTTTTGTTTAGGTTGTTTTGTTTTTTTGAGCATAACATCTACTTATACGAACTTTAGTTCGCATTTTTTTAATTAATGTATATT
>JASGCW010000307.1 GCA_030053945.1 Limnohabitans sp. | reverse complement strand
TTTCTTTTTAATACTGAATTGATGTTTTGAGTTGAATCTACTTTTACCCCAACAATTTCTTTTTCTTTTGGGAGTTTTCTTCCCGTGTGTGTGTTCAAAACATCTTGTATTGGGTCTAAAAAGTACTTTAATTTTTTAATGAGTGATTTTTTATCACCAACTGTTCCAATACCATACTTTTTACAAAGTGCTTTGATTTCTTGTAAATCTAATGTGTCCAAATTTTCCATACCACAAAGATACAAAAAAAAATTAAATTACAATGATTTTTTTAAATTATCTGCAGCCCTTAATGCTGATTTTTCGTCTTTGAATAGGCCACTATTTGGGTCGTACCCGTCAATTTTTAATTTAGAATTTTGAAGCTCTGTAACATCAATTTGTTTTGGTGGGTTTGCACCTTCTATTTTAATAATCTTATACTGACCATTTTCAGGTTGCACTTGGTATGTTATTTCATTTTCATTTAATATGCCTTTATTTATTAAATAACGTCTTTCATTAATCAAGTTTACATCTCCAGTATATCTAATTTTTCTATTATTCATAATAATCGTTTTACTATATAAATATAAATGTTTATAGTTAAAAAAAATAATAAAATGAAAAAAGTACAATTAGGAGATACCGTTACGGTTCATTACACAGGAAGATTGGAAAACGGAGATGTTTTTGATTCTTCTATGGTTGAGGGAAGACAACCATTGACCACCAAACTTGGTGAAGGTCAATTAATAAAAGGTTTCGAAAATGGTTTATTAGAAATGTCTATTGGTGATAAAAAAACAATTGAAATTTCTCACGAGGATGCTTATGGTCCTTATAACGACTATATGGTTCAAGAAGTTGAAAAGGATAAAATGCCAGGTGACGTTGAAGTTGGGACACCACTTCAAGCAGATACACAAATGGGTCCTGTTAATTTTATTGTAAAAGAAATTAAAGAATCTACAGTTGTGTTAGATGGTAACCATCCTTTAGCTGGCGAAAAGTTAATTTTTGATTTAGAGTTAGTAGAAATTAACTAAAAAATAAAAACCCCCATTGGTAGCGACACTTTTGGGGGTTTTATATAGCCGTAGCCATATCGGTCCTAAGCCGTTTTTTTAGTTATTTGTCAATAACAATATTCATTATTTCTTCAAATAGTTCGTCTGATATATATACATCATTCATAGTGCTATGAGGATATCCTCCCCCAACGAAGTAAGATAAAAAATTATCAATTTCTCTATTAATATTTATTAAAATGTAACCTTCTTTTTTTAAATAATTTTTTAGTTTTTGTTTTGCATCTTCTTTACCAAAGCTTTTAATAAAAAAGTTAAGAACTATATTTAAAAACTTTTTTAACTTATCTGAAGCATCCAAAATTGTAATATCATATACAACAAAATCATAAAATTCACCAACAGAAATCATTGGTTTAATTCCAATAATTTTAAAAGAGTATGTTACCCTATTGTTCTTAGTGTCTGAATCTGAAGATAACCAAACTTCAGTTTCAAATTCTTCATTTGAAACACTTTGATTTATCGCTTGTATTTCTTTAGGTGTAAACATAATGATATTTTAGTAGTATCTTCTTTTGAATCTTCTTGACTCACTCATACTGCTGGCTTCACTTTTAGCCTTACTCAAAGAATCTGAAAGTGCCTTTATTGCATTATTAAGTGCTGTGGATTTTTCTGTAATTTTTCCAATACAAGCCTGAATGGCATCTATTTCGGACATTTCAGGATTACCTCCAATACACTCTTTTGGAATATCTTCTTCTTCAAAACCTGCGGTTTTCATAACCGTTTGTTTCATATCAAATTCATCATCCTCTTTAATGATTCTTCTTACTAAATTTGAAATTTGTCTATCTGTTAATCTCATCTTTTAATTGTTTAAGTTTTTTATTATTGTGCTCAATCATTTTAAATGTTTTCAAAACACTTTTTCTTGATTTTTTTTTTTTACCTTCTTTTTTTGCTTTTGACATAGTATAGATAAATACTATAGAATATTAAAAAATTACTTATAGTCTTCTAGTTTTAGTACATCATCAATTTCAA
>JASGCW010000306.1 GCA_030053945.1 Limnohabitans sp. | reverse complement strand
ACTAGAATTACTAAATCATCATAATCTAATGTATCATATTGCAGGCATATCTAATAGGAAAGAACTAGATAAGTTTTCTTCACTAATTCGTAGAAAAGATAATAAATTAAAAAATTTTAAGAAAAAACTATTAAAACATAATTATATCATGAAAAAAAGTAATAAATTTTTAACAATGTGTAATGAAAAGTTATTTAAAGCAGCTTCTATTGTTAAAGAAAATGAAGAAAAATATGGTATGACTAAGGATAATTTTGTAAAAACAGTTAAAATTATGAAAGAAACAGAAGAAAAATTAAATATATGCGAGAGAGAACTGATACATTTTCCGGCAATAAGTTATCATATAGATAAAAAAACAGATAATCTATATGTAGACGAAGTTTATGATAAAGATTTTAATGAAATGAGTATTGATGAGCTGATTTACACATATTGGAATCATATAGATAATTCATCATCAGAATTAGAAGATAAAACTTATGAAAAAGACTTTGAATATATGTCTATTATTTGTGACAAATAAAAAAATAAAAAAAAAGAAAAAGACAGAGACCTAAAAGGTCCACCTTTTTTCTTATATTATTTAAAAAAATTGAACAAACTTTTTAAATAATATAAATTTCAAGAAAAAAGTAAAATAAACTAATAATAAAATGTCATTTATAAATAAAAGAAACAACAATATAACACCAAAACCTTTTTGCAAAGTTTGTAAAGATGCAGGTTTAACAGAGAAAGAATATACTAGTCATTATGTGAAATCAGACCCAGGTCCTGAAGGTAAAGTAGTATGTCCTACTTTATTAGCACAAGAATGTAGATATTGTTTAGGTCATGGTCATACAGCAAAATATTGTCCTATAATTGAAACAAATAGGAAGGCTGAAGAAAGAGCGATTCAAAGAATAACTATGAATAAACCTTTAAAAACAAAGCCATATGAGAAAAAGTTATCAAATTCATTTGCGAATTTGAATACAGATAATGAGCAAGTAAATGAAAAAAAAATATACTCTACTGATTTTAATATTCTCTCAAATCAAGAAAATAAAAAAAGTATGTTAGAAGACTTTCCTGCTTTATCACCTACATCAAAAAAAATAGTACCAACAACAAGTATAGTAGGTTATGCAAGTGTTGCAGCAAAAAAACCAGAAAATTATGAAAATACGAAATACGAAGAAAAACTTATATTAAAGTCAAAAAATAGAAGATTACCTCCAATTAAAAACACTAGAGAAAGAAGAATAACCCCAATAAAAAACGAATACTTAAGTGATTATGATAGTAATTATGAAGACGAAGAAATAGAAGATGATGAAATAACTTTTATAAATGAGAAAGAAATAGTAAAGAGAAAAAGTTTGCTAGATTGGTCTACATCATATGAATCAGAAGATGAAAAATGGTAATAAGATAAGTATTATAATTTTGTATTAAAAATTTTAAAAATAAGGTGACAATAAATCCTTTTTTATTCAACATAATAGCAGACCTATTTTGTCACTCATTTCTCGTTTTGTCACTCATTTCTCGTCCCTGCTCATAAGATAGGCACACAGTGTAGGTAACAAGTATTTTAAATTAGTGTCCAACCAGAGTGACACTATGTGCGGGAAATATGGGATTATAGGGGGAAACGACATAGTGCGATAGTGCGACAGTGCGACAGTTCCACAACAATTTTTTATCTTTTATCAATTACAGGTGTAAACACAAAAATTAATTGTATTTTTTACTGTCAAATTCTATGTCAAATGCGTAATTATCTATATCAATTGGCGTTACCATACCATGTTGAATTGCTTTATTATAAGAATAATATTTAGGAGGTTCTATTATCCATTCTTTAGTTGCAATATCAATTAATCCTGAAACATCAAAATCAAATAATTTAATTTTACCATCATCGCTTATACCAATATTATCTAACTTCCAATCTATATATATAATTCCTAAACTTTGCAAATATGATTTTACATTCATCATTATATTTTTTATCTTATTTGTATCTTGTAAACTCATGTCAGTCTCCAATAATTCCATATCAATGTAATTTTTACCTATGT
>JASGCW010000028.1:37271-47277 GCA_030053945.1 Limnohabitans sp. | reverse complement strand
CTGATGTAGAATTTTCTCAATTAGTTGATAATTTGTGTTTAATGACCGAAAAAAACGGTTTAAAAACAGAAAAGAATATACTTATTAGTAAAAATGTAGATGATTTAGATGAAAATATCTTAATTAATATCTATCGAATAATACAGGAAGCAATAAATAACACCATAAAGCATGCATATGCAACCGAATTGAAAATAGATATTATTGAATCTGATGATGAATTATATTTTGCTATTAAAGACAACGGTAAAGGATTTGGCAATTCAAGTACAAAACCTGGAATTGGTCTAAAAAATATCCAAAAAAGGGTAAGTTTTCTTAGAGGAATTTGCAATATTTCAAATTCTTCTCTTGGTACTACAGTAGCTATAAGAATCCCTAAAAAGCAGCTACATATGAAAGTTGCTTAATAGTTTATTTTGCTCAATATCAGGGTTTAATGGAGATCGCAAATTGTCTCCAGATAATAGAGCTGATGTATAATTTTTCAATTAGTTGATAATTTGTGTTTAATGACCGAGGAAAATGTTTTAAAAACTGAGGTAAAAATATAGATGCATTAGTCGAGAATATATTCATTAATATTTACAGAATTCACCAAGAATCAGTTAATAATACTATAAAAAACACGCCACAGCCTTTGAGGTAAAAATTGATGTTATTCAATCAGATGAGGAGTAATATTTTGCTTTATAGGATAAAGATAAAGTTTTAGGAAATGCCTGTCATAAGCTACGAATTGGAATAAAAAATATGAAATCCCCATAAACAAGTAGTTTGCGTATGCAAATATATTCACTGAACACCTATAAAAAATAAATGTTTAGTGAAGTAAACACCAATGATTAAAAAAAGGGATACCATATGTTACCGCTGAAAAATAAAATTTAAACATATGAAAAAAGAGCGTGATTTTGTTGAAAGGAAATTGTAAAATTTCAAATTCCACAGTTAGCACTACTGTGTATATTACAATACCAAAAAATACTCTGGTTTTTAAAAAAAAAGCTTATGATTAAGTTGTATATATTTTTATTTTGATTAACTTATAGCTTATTAAGCTTGTACAGTTTTTATAAGTTTTCTTTTTGATTTCTAGAAGTTAACTATAAGTTAGTTTGAATTTTGTTGAATTTAATAAAGCATTAAAAAGTTATGGCTACAATTAAATTTATTCTTCTTTTATTCTTCATAACTATATATGAAAGCAATGCTCAACTTAAACTTTCCACTGATAAAAAAAAATTTGAGAAGCTTTTTGATTCAATAAAAAAAAGTATTGAAAAAAACGTTTCATCAGATTCTCAAAAGGCAAAAAAAGAGGCTGTTTTCTTAGCTAAAATAGCAAGAACTCCACTTCAAAAAATTAATTCTTTAAAAGCTTTAGGAGAAATTTATGATATCGAAGACAAATTAGATTCTAGTGGATATTGCTATGCAAACGAATTTGAATTAGCTAAAAAGTATTATGCTTTTAAAGATATTTACTATCAGGCTGTTATTGACTATGTTGGGTGGGGAAAATTTAATTCCAACTATGAGTATTTTATGACAATTCTTACTGAAGCTATGTTGAAAGTAGATTCAGTAAAAAACAGGAATGAACTAATAAGAATGTATTTGCTGTTAGGCGATATTTTTTTTAACCAAAGAAATTATGAAAAAGCTCAATTTTATTATGATAAATATGGTGATTTGTTAGGGAAAAATTCAATTTCAATGGATTTTTTCCTAAGAAAAGGGATGCTAAATTTGGCAATATCTGATTACAAAGCAGCCAATAAAAATTTTGAGAAAGCCATTTCTAGTTGTAAAAAAACAGATTTATACTACAAAGCATTTCTATTAAATCATTTAGGTTTTGTGAATTATAAGCTTAAAAATTTTGGGATAGCCAAAAAACTTCTGAATGAGGCATTAGTAATTCAAAAAATGAATAAATATAATGATTTGAATGAAATTACTTATTTATATATGGCTTTTCTATATAAAGTTGATCGAGATTATATTTCTGAGAAAAAATGTCTCGATAGTGCCAAAATTTGTACTACAAAAGAATTAACTTCTTTAAAACCTTTGTATTATGCTTACGCAGATTATTATTCAAGAATGATGGATTTTGATAAAGAGCAGTATTATGTAGAATTATTTACCAAAGTAGATGAGAGCATTAATAATAAAGAAATCCATAGAACTAAATTGCGATTAGAAACTATTTATCAGCTAAATGAAAATAAAAAGAAATTGCTTTTCAACCAAAATATGCTTGATAAAGAAAGTAAAAAGAAGCAATTATATTTAGTGATTGCATTTATATTACTGTTTTTTTCAATACTTATTTTTTGGGTTTGGAGAAAGAAATTCAAAACACAAAAAAAGCTTATTGAAAATCAAATTTCTTTGCATGAACAATCTCTTAAGCTAATGCAAGAAAATCAAAGAACTGAAATTATTAAGGAAAAGATTAAGGCAAAAATGGAAGAGAGAGGTAAACTTTCCTTAGAACTTCACGATGGAATCGCAAATGAAATAGCCTCCTTAAAAATGTCTATTTCTAGTGAAAAGGAATTAGATCAAGCAAAAATTGAATCAGTGATTAACAAAGTGGATAAGCTTTATAATGAAGTTCGCAATTTATCACACGATTTAG
This sequence comes from Limnohabitans sp., assembly GCA_030053945.1. Taxonomy (GTDB): domain Bacteria; phylum Bacteroidota; class Bacteroidia; order Flavobacteriales; family Flavobacteriaceae; genus Flavobacterium. The sequence continues at coordinate 44,627 of JASGCW010000028.1, read as the reverse complement.
ATCCAGATAATATAGCTGATGTAGAATTTTCTCAATTAGTTGATAATTTGTGTTTAATGACCGAAAAAAATGGTTTAAAAACCGAAAAGAATATACTTATTAGTAAAAATGTAGATGCATTAGACGAGAATATATTGATAAATATTTATAGAATTCTCCAAGAGGCAGTTAATAACACTATAAAACATGCTGCAGCCACTGAGGTAAAAATTGATGTTATTGAATCTGATGAAGAGTTGCATCTTGCTGTACAGGATAACGGTAAAGGTTTTAGAAACTCAAATAATAAGCCAGGAATTGGATTAAAGAATATCGAAAAGCGTGTGAATTTGTTGAAAGGAATTTGTAAAATTTCAAATTCCACTGCAGGAACTACTGTTGATATTAAAATACCTAAAAATAAACTTCTATTGGGTTAAAAATATTCCGAGGTTATTTTTATGTAAGATGTTAATTAATAGTTATTTATTTTTTTATTAATTAGCAGAAGTTTCAATTTATAATGTAAATAAATTTTAAGAAATGACATTAAGACTCAGAATTATTATCATATTATTATTAGGGAATTTGTTTTTTTTGAATGGACAAAATAAAGATGTTTCCATTGAAAATTTCAGGAAGAAACAGTTTGATTCTTTAAAAAAATCTTTTGCTCAAGGTTATATGAAATCCCCTCAAGAGCATAAGAAAACAGCTTTTTTATTAAATAAATACGCTAGTACAACACCTGAAAAAATAACTGCATATAAAGCATTAGGGTATGTGTATTCGCTTACAAGCAATCGAGATTCTACAATGTTTTATTTAAGTAACCGATTAAAATTAACAAAACGTTACTATCCTGATAGTAAAGAATATAATGATGCTCTATTGGATTATGTAAACTGTTGTGGGAGTTTTATTGATACAACAGTTATAACAGAATTACTCACATCTGCTATGGCAAAGACTGATATAAAAACTAACAAAGAACAATTCAGTTTGATGTGTTTGTTTTTAGGACAAATTTTCTTTAGAGATAAGGATTATAAAAAAGCAGAATATTACTATAACAGATTTTTTAAATTATCAGAAAAAAAATTGCCTTTAGAAGATTTTTATCGCTTAAAAATAGATTTATATTTAGCTCAAAATGATTTAAAGCAAGCTAAAAAATATTTAGAAAATTCAACAAAATTGGGTGAAAAAATTACAAAAGTTTCCTTGTCTTCTAATTTAATACAGTTAGGAAATGTAAATTATAAGCTCAAAAATTTTAAAGTAGCTAAAGAAAATTTCTTACAATCTTTAAAAATACAAAACCAAAATAAATACAAAGATTTAAAATCACAAACGTATTTAGGTTTGGCTTTATTGGAAAAAATAGATAGAAATGCTATAAGGGAAAAAAAGTATCTAGATAGCGCAAAAACTTTTTATGATGACAATTTATATACGCTAAGAGAAATAAATAAGGCTTATGCTGATTTTTATTCTCGTGAATATGATTTTGATAATGAAATCCTTTATACTGATTTATACACAAAAGTTGTTGATAGTATAAATACTACAGAAACAATACAGACTAAGTTGAAATTAGAATCTATATATCAATTAAAAGAAAATAAAAAACAATTAGCACTTCAGAATAATATACTTTATAAAGAAACAAAGCTCAAAAGGTTATATTTAATAAGTGCTTTTTTATTGTTGCTTTTTACAGTTGTCATCTTTTGGATTTTCAATAAAAAATATAAAACGCAAAAAAAACTCAATGAAAACCAGTTTTCTTTACACGAACAAACCTTAAAATTAATGCAAGAAAATCAAAGAACTGAAATTATTAAAGAAAAGATTAAGGCAAAAATGGAAGAAAGAGGTAAACTTTCCTTAGAACTTCACGATGGTATTGCAAATGAAATTGCCTCCTTAAAAATATCTATTTCTAGCGAAAAGGAATTAGATCAGGCAAAAATTGAGTCAGTGATTAACAAAGTGGATAAGCTTTATAATGAAGTTCGCAATTTATCACACGATTTAGATCCAGATAATATAGCTGATGTTGAGTTTTCTCAATTAGTAAATAATCTTTGTTTAATTACTGAAAAAAATGGTTTAAAAACAGAGAAGAATATAATTATTAGTAAAAATGTTGATGAATTAGATGAAAATGTTTTGCTTAATATGTATAGAATTTTACAAGAGGCTATTAACAATACTATAAAGCATGCATTTGCTACTGAAGTAAAAATTGACGTTATAGAATCTGAAGCAGAATTATATCTTGCAGTAAAAGATAATGGCAAAGGATTTTCTAATACAACACTTAAATCAGGTATTGGAATAAAAAATATCCAAAAAAGAGTGAACTTGCTTAAAGGAATTTGCAATATTTCAAATTCTTCTCTTGGAACTACGGTAGCTATAAGAATTCCTAAAAATCAGTTGCAAATGAAAGTCGCCTAAAAGCTATTTTAATCTTCTAAAAATTGTTGAGGAAATTAAAAATATATTCATAAAATATTGAAATAATTTTACGATATTATTGTAAATTTATTGTTATATAAATTTATTTTCTCACTTTTGTTAACAAGTTAGTTTTTGGATTAAATCAATACATTTTTATGCAATTAAAAGTTCTAATTTTAGATGATCATAAAATTTTTTCTGAGAGTTTAAGGATGGTTTTAGAGTCCCAAAATTTTTTAGTTAAAAATTTTGCAGACGCTGAATTAGCTATAAAATTTCTTAAAGCGGAAAGCTATGATATAGTGATTACTGATATAAGAATGCCAACTATGAGTGGAATTGACTTTTTAAAACTAGCAAAAGAATTGGAAATCAATTTTAAAAAAATTCCAAAATATGTTGTTTTAACGAGCAGCACTGAAGTGAATATATTCAAACAGCTTTATGTTGTAGGAATTGATGGATTTTTAAGTAAAAATGTTTCTCAAATTGAATTGATAACTGCGATTAAGAAAGTTCTAAACAATGAAAAATATTATGAAAAATCTGTTTATGAACTTTATTTAAAAACAAATAGCAATCAAAATAATGAAATAGAATTCACTTCCAGAGAGTTAGATGTTTTAAAACTCATTATTGAAGAAAAAACTACTTCAGAAATTGCTGAAAAACTGCAAATTTCGCCATATACTGTCGAAGGTCATAGAAAAAATCTATTGCAAAAGACCAATTCAAAAAACGTTGTTGGCTTAATAAAATATTCATTATTAAATAATCTGTTTTAATAATGTTTTTCAATATTTTATTTATTTGATTTGAATAAAAGATAGATTTTTTATCGATAATCTTATTTTCTATATTAAAATTCTCACAATTTTAATTTTATTGAATTTCTAAAAATTTTCATAATTTTTAGAATTTTATTCAAATACCCCCCTGAAAACAGTTGTATGTAATTGTTTCTAAAGAATGAATTTCGCCGCCGGTTTATGTTTATTTAAGGAATGATAATATTAGCTTAACCTAAGAATTCTAATAAGCAATTATCAAATCTTAATATAAATTACTTCATACCAATAAAGGGATGAAGAATAATTGTTTTAATATTTATATTATATGTATTTTAAAAAAACTTGCGGATTAGTATTGTTATTGTTTTTCTGTCTGAAAGGGATTAATGTTTCAGCACAAAAAGAAACTCTTAGAGCTCCAGGAGCCTATTGTATTCCTGTAAGCACGGGAACTTTAGATTATATAAAGAGTTTTACAACTACTGGAGGGACAACAAATGCTAGTTATAATTCAACAGCATTAAACCCTACTGGTTATGGTGATTTCTTTGATACAAATGAGATTATTACAGCTACAGCTAGTACTTTAAATTTTACTGAAACTTATTATAGTTCTAGTCACGGATTTGCGATTTGGATTGATTATAACAAAGATGGTGATTTTGCTGATACTGGTGAGGCTGAGTTTGCTTCAGCTGCAACTGCAAGCGGACACTCGGGAAGCTTTGTTATAAATACGGTAGCAGCGGGTGAATATAGAATGAGAATTAGAGCTAATTCATCTTCAAATACAGTTGATCCTTGTGCAAATGTGATGTGGGGTGAAGCTATTGATTTTAAAGTTACAATACTAGATAATTTGCCATGTTCAGGATTAGTAAATCCAATTACAGTGAGTGCAATAACACACAATACTGCGACAATATCTTGGACAGGTATTTCTCCTGCTCCAGCTAATGGTTACCAGATAAGTGTTTCAACAATTCCTGGTGTGCCAACAAGTAGCGGTACACATACAACCACTTCTACGGTGACAACCTTGAATGTTAGTTCACTAACTCCAAAAACCACTTATTATGTTTATGTTAGAGCAAATTGTGGTGCAACAGGTGAAGGAAATTGGATTGGTGCATCTTTTAAAACAACCTGTATCTATGGTTCAGGTACTGGTACAAGCTCAATGGGATGTCCTAATGTAGTAGCCGGGGGACTAGGTCTAAATGGTGCAGATCATCTACCATTAAATTCATGCGGTCCTGCTACTTGTTTAGATTTAGAAGCGAAGTACTTAAAATTAGGAAATACTAGTTCCTATTCTGTACAGTCTATTCCATATGCGCCTCCTTATCAATTTGGTTGTTTGAGAAATAAAATTGCTGTCAATGTTGATGATTATTGGTCACCAGAAATAAATCTTCCGTTTAATTTTTGTTTTTATGGAAATACTTATAATAAATGTGTTGTTAGTTCAAATGGAGTACTAACATTTGATCTGTCTCGTGCTAATACATATGCTGGGTATGCATTCAGTAATAATTTGCCTAGTACATTATCGGGCTTGTTTGCGAATTCTATTTATGGTGTTTACCACGATATTGACCCTAAAGATTTAGGTGAAGTAGGCTGGGAATTGATAACACTTGATTCTGGTTGTAGAGCTCTAGTAGTTTCTTGGAATGAAGTACCTATGTTTTCTACATCTTGTAGATCAAAATTGTCATCAGCTATGATGGTGTTGTATGAAAATACTAATATTATTGAGGTTTATATTAAAGAAAAGAATATTTGTTCTACTTGGAATGATGGAAATTCAATTGTGGGTATTCAAAATGTAGGAGCTACAACAGCAACAGTTGCTCCTGGAAGAAATGCTTTAAGTCCTGATTGGCAAGCAACTAATGAAGCTTGGCGTTTTGTTCCATCTGGAGGTTCAATTACTTCTATAAAATGGTATCAAGGACCTGGTACAACAGGACCTGTTGTAGGTACAACAGATGTGATAAATGTTTGCCCATCTACAACTACTACTTATACAGCAGAGGTAACATATGCTTTGGATTGTGGTTTAGGCACAATAAAAGTGACAGATCAAACAACGGTATCCTTTGATAAGAAAACTTGGACAGGTGCGACTAGCACAGAATGGAATACAGCTTCTAACTGGACACCATCAGGTGTTCCTACTAACGCTACACAAGTAATAATTCCGAATACAGTAAATAAGCCTATAATTAGCTCTAGTAATATGATGGCTTGTAATCTTACAGTTCAAAATGGTGGATCGTTAACTATAGCACCAACAGCTAGTTTAGTAGTTACTAACTATGTGAATGTTGATGCAGGTGGGAATTTTTTAGTTAGAAATGACGGTAGTTTAATTCAAATTAACAATGTTACAAATACAGTAAATGGAACTTTTACATATGAGAGAACTGCAAATAATATCAAAGGTTCAGATTATATATACTGGTCATCGCCAGTGGCAAATCAGGATATGAGTACGATTTACACATCTCCTTCACAAGGTCCTAAATATCATTGGAATACGACAGTAGCAAATCCTAGAGGAGGTTTAGGAAATTGGAATGCTGCTTCTGGAATCATGACACCAGCTAAGGGATATATTATAAGAGGTTCAAATGCTTTTGGTATGTCAGCGACAGCCATAAACACAACATTTACAGGAACTCCAAATAATGGTAATATAACTATCCCTGCAACTAGAGGTAATATGTTAACTACTAATGTAGGTCCTTCATTAACGTATTCAAACAGTGGATTAAATGCTTGGGACGATAACTGGAATTTAGTAGGAAATCCATATCCCTCAGCTATAAACGCATTACAATTTTTATCGGATAATAGTACAGAATTGATGGGAACTGTAAGATTGTGGAGACATTTGAATACACCAGCACCTATTCCTAGCCCGTTTTATCAAGATTTCACTTATAATTATAATTCATCAGATTATTTCACTTTAAACTTTACTGGACCTACTACACCAGGAGCTTCAGAAATAATAAAAACTGGACAAGCTTTTATGGTGCAAAGAAAAGAAGGTGAGCAGGATCTTACTGGAATTAACGTCATCTTTAATAATACGATGCGAAGAGATGGAACTACAATCTTAGGTAATGATAATTTTTTCAGAGCAGCAAACTCTTATTCTAATAATGTTCCAGAGAGACATCGTGTATGGGTTGATATAGTAGATGATACTAATCTTTCGTCTGAAACAACTTTATTAGGATATGTTGAAGGTGCAACAACTGGTTGGGATGATAATTTTGATGCTACCATAGGTATTACAGGAGATATAGGTATATATTCATTTGCAAATACTGAGAAATGTATTATACAAGGTCGCCCAGCACCATTCAGTATTTATGATGAAGTTCCGATGGGAATAAATGTTCATACTAATGGTAGTTACCATATTGCAATCAAGGCTGTAGATGGTTTATTTTTAGATAATAATCAAAAAGTTTATTTAGAAGATAAACAACAAAATATAATACACGACTTGACAGCTAATCCATATAGGTTTACATCGAGACCTGGAACTTTTAATGATAGATTTGTGCTTAGGTATAGAGAGCCAGCATTGAATAATACTAATTTTGAATTAGAAAATTCTGTCAGAGTTTTTGCAACTAATCATATCAAAGTAAATTCAACAATTGAAAAAATTAAAGACATTGTAGTTTATGATGTTATAGGAAAAAAATTAATTGATAAAAAAGATGTTGATTTGAATGAAATTCAGATTCAAGAATTGAACCCGACTACTAATGTTCTTTTAGTGAAAGTAACTTTAGAAAGTGGAGCTATAATCACTAAGAAAGTATTATACTAAAGATTAGCTTATAAATTTGCAAAAGACCTCAATTATTTTGTTGAGGTCTTTTTATTTTGTCTAAATGTTCATAATCAAATAGATGCTAATTATCTAATTCATTCAGTATATATATATCGTTTAATTAAAAATATTTAAAAAAATAACCCTCCCCCTGAAAACCGTTGTGTTTAAATGATTCAAAATGTGCAACTTAGCAATGTTAATCCAAGAATAGAAAATAAACAACTATTAAACCATTTTTGTCTCGGCTGTAAA